>CAZTGH010000157.1:0-11288 GCA_964612985.1 uncultured Pirellulales bacterium | reverse complement strand
CGCCGCCTGCGACATCGACGGGCTGACCGACCGGCAGGAGCAGGTGGTCTCCTTCGTGACGCGCCAGATGCTCGACATGGTGTCACCCTCGAACTTCGTGGCGACCAACCCGGAGGTTGCGGCCGCCACCATGCGCGAAGGCGGCGCGAACCTCGTGCGCGGCTACCAGAACTTCCTGGAGGACTGGGACCGCGCCGCCTCGGGCAAGCTGCCGGTGGGCACCGAGGACTACCTGCCGGGGCGCGATGTCGCCACCACGCCGGGCAAGGTGGTCCATCGCAACCGACTTCTCGAGCTGATCCAGTACGAACCCGCGACGAAGAAGGTGAAGGCCGAGCCGCTGCTGATCGTGCCGGCCTGGATCATGAAATACTACATCCTCGACCTCAGCCCCCACAATTCGCTCGTCCGCCACCTCGTGGAGCAGGGCTTCACCGTCTTCATGGTCTCCTGGCGCAACCCGGACGCCGAGGACCGCGACAAGGGCATGACCGACTACTTCGACGCCGTGGCCGAGGCCATGGACGCCGTCTCGGCCATCGTGCCGGACCGGAAGATGCACGGCGTCGGCTACTGCCTCGGCGGCACGCTCATGGCGACGAAGGCCGCGCAGATGGCGCGCGACGGGGACGACAGGCTCGCCTCGCTCACGCTCTTCGCCACGCAGGTGGATTTCGAGGAGCCGGGGGAACTCCAGCTCTTCGTGAGCGAAAGCGAGGTGTCCTTCCTCGAGCACATGATGTGGGACCAGGGCTATCTCGACACGAAGCAGATGGCCGGCGCCTTCCAGCTCCTGCGATCGGCGGACCTCATCTGGTCGCGCTACATCCACGAATACCTGATGGGCCGGCGCCAGGACATGTTCGACCTGATGGCGTGGAACGCCGACGCCACGCGCATGCCCTACAGGATGCACAGCGAGTATCTGCGGAAGATCTTCCTCGGCAACGAGCTCGCCGAGGGCAAGTATCGCCTCGGCGGGGAGCCCGTCACGATCGGCGACATCGACATCCCGATCTTCTGCGTCTCCACCACCTCCGACCATGTCGCGCCGTGGCACTCGGTCTACAAGCTCCACCTGCTGGCCGACACCGATGTCACGTTCGTCCTGACGAACGGCGGCCACAATGCCGGGATCGTCAGCGAGCCGGGCCACGAGGGGCGGGAATACAGCATCCGCACGACCGCCGAGGACGAGCCCTATCTCTCGCCCGAAGGCTGGGAGGCGGCGGCGGAGGACCACGAGGGCTCCTGGTGGCCCGAACTGGTCCGCTGGTTGGCCGAACGGTCCGGCGGGGAGGTGGCGCCGCCCTCCGTGGGCACGCCGAAGGGCCCCTACCGTCCGATCGAGGACGCCCCGGGCAGCTACGTCTTCCAGCGCTAGCGCCACGAAGGCGCCCGCCAGGGAGGCGGGCGGGCCAGGCCGCCCGGGTCAGGGCGCCGGGATGATCTCGGCGCGCAGCGTGTCGAGGTCGATGCGGGCGACGTCGCAGAGCGCCCGCATGTCGCGGACGACGATGTCCATGTGGTCGCTCGAATCGACGATGCCCTTGTGCTGAAGCGTGCCGAGCGTCCGGCAGACATGCACCGCCGAAAGGCCCGTGAAATCCCCGAGCTGCTGTTGCGTCATGGGAATGTGGAATTCGTCGCAATTGCCGGGCTCGATCGCGCAGAGCCGGACGCCCAGTTCGATGAGCGCATAGGCCACGCGACCGTCCGCCTTGCTCTTGCCGAGGCGCAGCATGCGGCCCGTCATGCGCGAATAGGCCGAGAGCGCGAGATCCGTCATCCAGTCCCCGAACTCGGGATGATCGCGCAGAAAATCGTTCCACGTCCTCTTGGGGATGACGGCGCATGTCACCGGCGTCATCGTTTCCACCGCGACGGAGGTCGTGCACCTGTCGGCCGAGCCGGGCCTGAAGACCTCGCCCGGAAGCACGACGTCCACGATGTGGCGGTCCCCGTCCTCCGTGGATCTCGATACGGCCAGCCACCCCGAAAGGACGACGTAGATCGCGGCCGTCTCGTCGCCCTCGAATTCGAGGTCGTCCTCGGCCCTGAACTCCGTCCGATACCGCGCCAGAAGCCGCTCGAAGGCTTCGACGCCGGCGTCCGATCGCCCGCCGAGCGCGAGCACCCGCCGCGATGCCGCGCGGTTTGGCATGGTCGTCTCGTTCATCGTTCCACCCCCAGAACGTGAGCGTTCGCCATCCACGCCACTCGTCGCAAGGCTGCGCACCAGGAGATGACTGGCGCGGGTAGATGCGGAGCTCGTTTCAAGTAGTTCATCATCCCATTTTTTCGCGCCGGTGACAACGAAAGCGCAGGGCGTCGGTTGTTTTCCGCTCGTGGATTTCTCCGGCGCGACGTCCAGGGCTGTGCATCGCCGGGCCTTCGGCCGGCGCCCCGCGCAACGCATCGCGTCCGGCAATGCCAGTCCAAAAGGCGCGTTTCCGGAAATCCGGCCCAGCGGGCGGCCAATTCCTTTACAGGGGTTAATGCGCCCCCCCGCCTTTGCCGGTTTGTTTCCCCGAAAATAGCCCGACATGTCCCGCGCCCGGCGGCGGCCACCGAGTCGACGGCCTCGCCGGAGCCTGGCGGGCGGCGGGAAGGCTGGGCCCGGGCCCGCCCCGCAAGACCCGGGTGCAGGGCGAGACGCCGCTGCCGGAGACGGCAAGAGGGAGCGAGCATGGAAGACAAGCAAGCCTACAGGGACGAACTCGCCGCCCGCCTCGATCACTGGGAGGCCGAGATAGACCGCCCGGAGGCCGGGGCGGCCGGGGCCGGCGCCCATGCGCGCCTCGAACAGGAAAGGAGGATCGAGCCGCTGCGCGAGAAGCAGAGGCTGGCCCGAGAGAAGCTCGACGCGCTCGAAGGCGCCGAGGGCGAGGCCCTCGAGGAACTGAAGGCCGCCATCCGCGAGCTCCGGGACGATCTGGGCGCCATGGTGAAGCGGGCCTCGGACGAAACCGGCTAGGGCGCGGCGCCCGCCATGAAGGTCAAGGAAACGCCAGATGCAGGACGAACCGATCGATGTCGCCATCATTGGCGCGGGCACGGCCGGCCTGTCGGCCCGGGCCGAGGTCGCGAAGGTCACGGACAGCTACCGCGTCTTCGATCCCGGTCCCTACGGCACGACATGCGCACGCAGCGCCTGCATGCCCTCGAAGGCGTTCCTGCAATCGGCCCACGACTTCCACCGCCGCCACGCCTTCGACGAGCTCGGCATCCGCGGCGGCGAAAGCCTGAGCGTCGCCGGCGCGGAAGTCCTGGGAGAGACGCGCAGGCTGCGCGACGGCCTCGTCAGGGGCGTGCTCGACGGGATGCGGGGCTGGCGCGAAACGCATCTCGTGGCGCAGGCCCCCCGCTTCGAGGATGACGGCGCGCTTCGGGCGGGCGACAGGCGCTTTCGCCCGCGCGCCACGGTTGTCGCCACCGGGTCCCGCCCCGTCCTGCCCGGGGAGTGGCTCGACCGTTTCGGCGACCGCGTCCTGACGACCGCCGAGTTCTTCGAGCTCGAGCGCCTGCCGCGCAGCATGGCGGTGGTTGGGCTCGGCCCCGTCGGGCTGGAGCTCGGGCAGGCCCTCGCCCGCCTCGGCGTGGAGGTCACGGGCTTCGACCCCTCCCCGTCTATCGGCGGGCTCGGGGAGCCGGACCTGCAGGACGAGTTCCGCGAGATGCTGAAGGGGGAGATGACTCTCGTGCAGGCCGAGGCCGCGCTTTCGGAAGGGGAAGGCGACGCGATCAGGATGACGTGGCCCGACGGCGCGATTGAGGTCGAGCAGGTTCTCGCCGCGATGGGGCGGGCGCCGACTCTCGACGAGCTTGCGCTCGGCCATCTCGGGATAGAGCTCGGCGAGGATGGCCGCCCGGCCCTCCCGGAGGGGCAACTCAACCTGCCCGGCACGCGGGTCTATCTTGCGGGCGACGCGGGGCGCGGCCCGGCGCTCCTGCACGAAGCGTCGGACGAGGGCCGGATCGCCGGATATTTCGCCGCCCGCGACGAGGACGCGGTGTTCCGCAGGCACACGCCCCTGCGGATGGTCTTCTGCCAGCCCCAGATCGCCATCGCGGGAGACGGCTGGGAGGACCTCGCCCCGCGCGAAGCGGAGATCGCCATCGGCGAAGCCTCCTTCGAGCGCGCGGGCCGGGCGCGGCTTCAGCGTGCGGGCGGCGGGAGGGTGCGCGTCTACGCCGAGAAGGCGACGGCGCGCCTGCTCGGCGCGGCGATCGTCGCGCCCGAGGCCGAACACCTCGCCCATCTCCTGGCCTTCGCCATCGGCGAGGGTGCCGATCTCGAGGCGCTGCTGCGGATGCCTGCCTACCATCCCACCCACGAAGAGGTGCTGCGCCGCGCCTTGCGCGACGCCCTCGACCGGACCGATGTCGATGCCGCGCCCCTCGGCGCGATCCGCTGCAAGGACTCGCCCGTCGATGCCGGCGCGGACGCCCGGCCGGGCCACCCGACGCCGCAGGGCGCTTCCGGGACTTCAAGCAAGGGAGAAACGCCATGACACCACCCGACACGAACCTCAGGAAGGAGCGGCGGCGGCACTGGCCCGTCCTCTGGGGCATCGCCGCAGCCGTTCTGATCGCGGTGCTGGGCTGGATCGCCTACAGCACCTACGTGCCCACCGCCGAGCAGGTCGGCGGGCCGGTGATGCGCTCGGAGCAGGAGGCGGACGGCGCGGCCACCGAGTGAACCGCGCCGCGGCGCTCATCCCGGCGCCCGGCTCTCTGCCGTCGGCAACACCCGGCGTGGGCGACGGGCAAGGCCGGAGCGCGGAGAGCGGGATTCGCGATCGGAGTCCGCGGCCGGATCAGCGCCGCTCCAGCCGCCCCATGTCGATCTCGATCCGCTCGGAGAGGCTGACAAGGCTGTCGTGGAGGAGCTGCAGCGCGTAGGCCGGGTTGTGGACATGGGCGCCCGGATCCTTGGCGACGAGCTGGTAGTTGTAGGCGGCCTGAAGCAGGCGCGGCGTCCAGTTCGCGTAGCGGTTGGGATAGACCGCCTCCTCCTCACCGATGCGCCCGTCGCCATCGCTGTCGGTGAAGAAGTAGGGATACCGGCCCGGCGCGTATCCGATCGGCGCGCCCGCGACCTCTGCGGCATAGGCGCGGATCGCGGCGTCGAGGCGGGCATGTAACCCCGCGATCTCTTCCCGGATGCCGCCGTCCGTCGCGCCGTCGCCGTCGAAATCGGCATGGCGCATCCGGATGTCCCGGATGTCTTCCACGCCCTGGTGGCAGGCGAGGCAGCCATCGGTGGCGACTTCGGTCGTGTGCGCCTCGTGGCAGTCGAGGCAGCTGTCCGCGCTCGGGACATGGGCGTAGGTGCCCGCGTAGCTCTGCCCGGGATACTCGAAGCCGCCCCGCACCTCCGTGCCGTGGGTCACCGCCGCGGCGACGCCGTAATGGACGTTCATGAAGGAGAGGTCGGACGACACGTCGTCAGGCTCCATGGTCCCGACGGCCTCGGCCACGTCGTCGCCCGACAGCCGGCCCTGGTGGCAGACGTAGCACATCGCGTCGCTGCCGAGGCCGGTCATGGTGATGCCGGAGGGGAAAGGCACGTCCGTCAGAGCATGGGCCGTCGAGGTGTGGCAGGAGGCGCAGCCGATGGGGGAGTTGATCGTGGCCGGATGGTCCACGGAGAGCGGCGCGCTGCCGTCCGCGCCCAGATAGTCGATGATCCCCGTTTCGGAGTGGCAGGCGGCACAGACGGCGGGAACCTCCCCGTCCTCGTTCCAGTGCGTGAAGGATTCGGACCTGTAGTCGCCGTGCGGCCCGTCGAGCCAGGCTTCGGTGATCTCGGCGAGGCTGAATTCCTGCGCCATGAGCGGGGACGAAAGCAGCAAGGCGGCCACCGCGGCCGCGAAACCGCGCGTTCTGGAGTCGATCGCCATGGCCTTCCTCCATCGCCGTGCTACGCGGGGTTCATGATAGCCTTGTAAACGGCAATTGTAACGTTGCGACGGAGGCCGCGGGCCCTAGCCCGGAAGAACGGAACTGCCCATGCACGAAGAAAAGCACGATGCCCGGACCGAAGTCGCACCGCGGCAGCTGCCGATTTCCGTTCTGGCCGCTCTCTACCCTGTCGCGGCGCTCCTGCCGCTCGTTCTCGCGTCGGGCCGGCCCGTCGCCGTGATGCATCCTTTCGAGCTTGCCGGCGCCGGTCTCGGGCTGGTGGCGCTGGCGGCCATGGCGGTGCAGTTCATCACCTCCGGCCGGTTCGAGCGCGTGACAGGCGCGCTCGGGATCGACCGGGTCATGGCGTTCCACAAGATCGCGGCGTGGTGGGTTCTGCTGGCGCTGCTGCTGCATCCGCTGGCCTACGTGCTGCCCACCTTCCTGGAGGACCCGGCGCTCGGGCAGGAGAGGATGATCGCCTATCTGACCCTACCGCATTACCGAAGCGGCGTCATCGCCCTCGCGGCGCTGGCGTTTCTCGTGGCGAGTTCCGCGCTCCGCGAGCGTCTGCCCTGGCGCTACGAGGTCTGGCGGGCGAGCCATGTCCTTCTCGCCGTCACCGCCCTGGCCGGCGGCCTTCATCATGCCGTCACGGCCGGACGCTTCAGCGTGGCCGGCCCCGTGCACCTCTATTGGTGGGCGATCGGCGCGCTGGGCGTGGCCGCGATCGGCACGCTCTACGGCTGGCGCTGGCTGCGGGTCCACCGCCAGCCCTGGCGCCTCGCCCGCGTGACGCGTCTCGCGGACCGTCTGTGGGAGCTCGACGTGCAGCCCGAGCCGGGCACGGCGCCGCTGCGCTACGACGCGGGGCAGTTCGCCTGGATCACCGTGGGCGGGCGGCGCTTCCCGCTCTTCGACCATCCCTTCTCGATCGCCGACAGCCCGAAGCGGCCGGGGCTCAGCTTCATCATCAAGGAGGCCGGGGATTTCACCCGCACCGTGGGCGAGCTTCCCGAGGGCGTGCCGTTCGGCATCGACGGCCCCTACGGCGACTTCACGCTGCAATCGCATCGCGGCGACGGCGTGCTGCTCCTCGCCGGGGGCGCGGGCATCGGCCCGATCATGGGGCTGCTGCGCGATCTCGTCGCCCGCGGCGATCCGCGGCCGGTGCGGCTGGCCTACGCAGCGGGGCGGCCCGAGAATTTCGGCTGCCTGGACGAGATCGAGGCGGCGCGGTCCCGGCTGGATCTCGAAGTTCTCCTCCTCTCGGAGGAAGACGGCCCCGGATGGCGGGGGGAGGTCGGGCGAATCGACCGGGAGCGGCTCGCGCAGATGCTTTCGGGGCTGGATCCCGCGCGCTGCACGGCGATGATCTGCGGCCCCGGGGGCATGATCACCGCGATCTCCGAGATCCTTCCCGACCTCGGCATGCCGATCGAACGCGTCGTCTACGAACGCTTCGACTACGCGACCGGCGGGCGCTCGCGGCAGGATCGCCAGCGCATCCGGCGCATCCTCGCGCTCGGCGCGTCGCTGGCGCTGGGCGTGGCCGCCTTCGTCCTCCTGCGCGCCTGAGCCTCGCGCCTTGGCCGCCCGGAGAGGCGCAGGCGCGGGCCGTCCAGAGGGCAAGTCGCGTCAGACCGGGTGCGTAGAGAACCCCCGCGCCCGGCAGTCCCGGCCATTCGGGCTCTGCGAGATGGGCAGCGCCAAGCCGGGCCATGGCGTCGCTCACCGACAGGAAGCGACGCGCCATTGTCTCGGCGGGCAGGGCAGTCTCGCCAAGGCTTGCGCGCGTGCGGCCGGGCGTGGACAGGCGACCACGGCGACGTTCGACGATCATGCCCGCGCGAGGCTCGGGAAGAGCGTCGCCGCTTCGGGCCATCAAGTTCAGCGGTCCGGCGCGGCGCGAAATCACTCGAAGATGGAGCCTTCGATGTCCTCGCCGGTCATTCGATTGTACATGAACTGGTTCCAGTAGGGCGTCCACGCCACCAGCACCTTCCCCCTGCCCTTGAAGAGCCGCATGCGTTTCTGACCGGAAATCATGTTGCGCGGGAAGCTGGCGGAGCGGACGGAGCGGAAGCGCAGCCCCGCCGTCCGGCCGAGCACGAGGCGACCCTGCACGCGCAATTCGCCGTCGATGTCGAGCGTCTCCACCGGCCCCGGCGCGTTGATCGCGACACGACCGCGGCCTGCGAGCGTCGTCTTCCAGTTGAGGAGCCCGTCGCCCGCCCACAGACTGGCGAAGATCGGCTCGCGCGAGAGCCCGAGCGCGACCGTGCCTTCCGAGGCCCAGTAGGCGCCCGGCTCGAGGATCCAGCGCTCGCCCTCGGCGACGTCGAACACGTGGTAGCCAGACAGCGACGGCTGCAGGATGATCTTGCCGGTGCCACGATACCACGGCCGCACGCGCGCCTCGCTGGTGAAAAGCGCGCGCCAGATGTCGCCCGGGCCGGGCAGGCGCGGTGTAAACTCGATATGCCCGTGCATGTTCGAGAGGGCGCCGGCGCGGGCGCGCACCGCCTCCCCGGCGATGTCGATCACCACCTGGCGCATCCCCTCGACCTCGCGCTGGGTAAAGTCAGCCATGCCGCGGCCCGTTCACGCGATCCCCTCGTCCCATTGCATCTTTCGCTCCCAAAGCACTTCGAACGGGGTCGGCCGAAGGCCGGATTCGCCGCGCAGCGGGTCGTCGAGCGTCACGATGACGAAGAGGATAACACCAAGAAAGAAGGAGGTAATGGTGCCCACCATGAACTGCGTGTGCGGGCGCATCCTCAGCAGGCAAAGCAGAAGCACGTTGACCGCCGCGCCCACCAGCACGGCGTACCACATGATGTCCGGGATCTCGGTGATGACCCCCGCCAGGCGCTGTTGCCGGGCCGCGTCGAAGTCTCGGAAGCCTTGCATGACGCCCTGGTGGACGACGGTCTGCCCCGCATGTTCGGGCTCGAAGCCGGCGAGGCGCTGGCGCATCGCGTCGGCGCGGTTCGCGCCGCCGTCGAGGAAATCGCCCTGCCGGTGGGCCGGCCAGTCGCGGTGGATCGTGTAGAGCGTGTAGTCGCGCAGCATCTCGCGCATGTCCGACCGGAGCGGCTCGGGGTAGGTCTCCATATCGGCGTAAAGGCCGCCGACGGCGAGCGCCTCGGCCTGAATCGCCTGCCGGACCTTCTCGCTGTTCTGATAGGCCGAGACGGTGAGAAGGCCGAGCAGCAGCCCGTAGAACAGGTTGAAGCCCGAGGCGCCGAAGGCGAGGTTCTGGTTGAAGTCGGGCCCGGTCCCGAAAACTATCCGCATGATGGGCTTGGCGATCAGCAATCCTGCCGCCACTGCCGCGACCGCGGCGATGGAAAAGACCAGCGCGAGCCGCGTGGTCGGGAGATCGTATAGGAATTCCGGCATCGTCGGCCTCCGGGCGCAGCGGCACCGTAGCGCAGAGTAGCACGGGCAAAAATGCCAAAATTCCTCGCGTTGCCGGCGGAGCGGCGTGGTATCGTGTCGCGTGAATCGTCCCCGGGGGTGCCATGCGCCACTGCCTTTACGTCATCATGGGCGTGCGCCGCCTGACCGCCCTCGCTGTCGCGGCCGTGCTGTTGCTCGTGCCGATGGCCGGCGCCGAGCCGCTGCGCCTCTTCACCCTGGGCACGGCGTCGCTCGGGGGCAACTACTACGCGGCCGGCCGGGAAATCTGCCGCCTGAGCAACCGCGAGGGGCCGGAGGACCTGCGCTGCAGCCCGGAACCGACGCCGGGGTCGCAATACAATCTGCTCGCGCTTGCGCAGGGCGAGCTCGATCTCGCCTTCGTCCAGTCCGATTGGCAGCATCGGGCCTATGAGGGCGTCGGCTCCTTTGCAGGGGCGCCGATGACCGAGTTGCGGAGCGTCATGTCGCTCTATGCCGAGGCGGTCACGGTCGTGGCGCGGCAGGCGGCGCAGATCGCCGCCCTGGACGATCTCGCCGGCAAGACCGTCGATCTCGGCAGCCCGTCCACGGCGCGGAGGGGGACGAACGACCGTGTCCTGCGCGGCCTCGACGTCGATCCCGGAAGCTTCGGGCGGATCGCGGAGCTCTCGAGCGGGGCCGCCGGGCCCGAACTCTGCGCCGGCCGCATCGATGCGGCCTTCATCGTCATCGGCCACCCGAACGCCCAACTCGGCGACCTTCTGGAACGCTGCGATCTGCACCTCGTCCCCCTCCAGGGCGCGAAGGTGCGCCGCTTCGTGGACGCGAGCGGCGACTTCGAGAGCTACGCCATTCCTCCCGGCACCTACGGCGCGGAGCCGGGCGCGGTCCGCACAGTATCGACCATGGCGACGCTCGTCACCCGCGCAGACGTTCCGGATGATCTCGTGGGATATGTGGCGCGGACGATCATCGACCGCTACGACAGGCTTGCCGAAAATGTGCCGGCACTCGGCGCGCGCGACCTGGACGCGATGCGCCGGTCCGGCCTGACCGCGCCGCTCCACCAGGCGGCCGAGGCCGCCTTCGAGACGGCAGGGGCCGGCGCAGGACAGTGACTTCGCCGTCGCGTGAGCGACGCGCGCGCATCACGGATGTCTTGGTGACGCAGGCCGTGAGGCACCGGATCGCCGCTGTCGGCGCCAGGGCGACTTGCATCGAACCGGGATCACCTTGCGAGAACGGCCCAGCGCATAGCTTCAATGCACGGTTCCGCGGCGCGCTGCTCGACGGGGGGATCTTTCGCTCGGTCCGTCAGGCGCATCTCCTGATCGAGCGAAGGCGCCGCCACTCCAATGCCGTGCGGCCGCACGGCTCCCTCGGATACCGCCCTCCCGCTCCAGAGAGCATCGTCCCGATGGATCAGAGGCCCGTCATGCACTAACAACAACACCGGACCACCCGATGGGGGCAGGCCAAGGGGGGAACCGCGGGAGGGGATCAGGTGAAGGCACTGACGACCACCGAGGGCCAGAGCGACCTGCCGCGCTATTTCGCGGCGGTCTTCGCGAAAGCCCGCGGGATGAAGGCCGGGCGCATGACCTTCGTGCTGCCGGACGGCCGCCGGTTCCGCGCGGACGGCGCACGGCCCGGGCCGGTGGCCGAACTGCACGTGCATGATCCTTCCCTTTTCGCGCGGCTCATGCGCGAAGGACAGCTGGGCTTCGCGGAGGCCTATCTGGAGGGCGGCTGGTCCACGCCCGACCTGCAGGCGTTCATGGATCTCGTGCGCGCCGCCGGCGACGACATCCATGACGGCTTTCCGGGCATGGGCCTGCTGCGGCTGCTGGAGCGGGCGCGGCACCTGTTGCGCGACAACACGCGCTTCCAGGCGCGGCGCAACATCGCCGCCCACTACGATCTCGGGAACGAGTTCTACCGGCTCTGGCTCGACGAGACGATGACCTATTCTTCCG
>CAZTGH010000156.1:0-11309 GCA_964612985.1 uncultured Pirellulales bacterium | reverse complement strand
CCGACATCTACTCTCTCGGCGTCCTGCTGTACGTGCTGCTGACCGGGGCCCTGCCGCTGGATACGGCGGCTCTGCGCCAAAGCGGTACCGACCACGTAGGCCGCGCGATTCGGCAAGCCGACCCGAAGACACCCAGCACCCGGCTGAGCAGGTCGGGCCCAAAGGCCACCACCGCCGCCGAACAACGAGCAACTGACGTTGCCACACTGACGAAACGACTCCGCCAAGAATTGGAGTGGATTCCGCTCAAGGCCATGCGGAAAGATCGTGCCGAACGGTACCGCTCGGCCGCCGAAGTGGCCGACGACATTGAGAACTATCTCAAGGGTTATCCTCTAATCGCCGGGCCGCCGACGATCGTCTATCGCCTCCGAAAGTCCATGCGTCAGCATCGGATGCTGGTGGCCGGGATCGCAGTGGTCCTTGCTGTTTCTCTCATCGGTACCGTGGTCTCCGTGACGTTCGCCGTCCAAGCCGACCGGGCCCGTGAAGATGCGCAGATTGTCGCTGATTTTCTCCGGCATGATGTTCTTTCCTCCGCAGGCCGAGCTCCGGCCGGGGAAGCGACAGTAAGTTCCGTTCTCGATGCGGCAGCGCTGGAACTACCACATCGCTTTCGCGGGCGGCCGCTGGCGGAAGCGTCCATGCACGAGACCTTGGGCGCCACGTATCGGTCCCTGTGTGAATCTCCCAAGGCAGAGCGACACTGGCGGCTTGCTCTGGAGATCTACAGGCGGCACTATGGTGACGCCCATGAGTCCACCCTGCGCGCCATGAACGGTCTGTACTGGGTGTATGATGACCAGGAGTGCCATTTCAAGTGCGAAGAACTGCGCCAAACGATGCTGGCCATCCGCCAACGTCTGTTTCCAGGAGACGAGACTGCCGATCTGGCGCCGCTGGCCCATACCTATTGTCATCTGGGGGAATACCAACGGGCGAAGTGCCTCTTCGATCGCGTGTTGAAACCGGCGCGGCAACGCTGGGGAGACGACTATCCTCGCCATGTGCCGATGAACGCATGTAACCTGGCGCGGGTTCACGCTGCCCAAGGCGACTACGAGGAAGCGAAGCAGTTGTTCGCCCACGCGTTAACCACAGATCTCTGGGAAGCCGAGTCACGCTGGAGGTTCTTGTATTCCACAGACCTTGCGAACCTCTGCGCTCAGCAAGGTCGCCTGACACAAGCCGAACGTCTCCTGTCAACAACGCTGGCTCGCGAACGCCATCTACTGGGCGAGAGACATCTTTTTACGCTGCACACGAAGTGTGGTCTCGCCCGGGTGTATATGGCCACGGGGGACTACGCGTACGCTGATGCATTGCTCAACGCGGCCATTGACCTCGCTGAGAATCATCTACGGACGAAGCATCCGGCGACTTTGCGACTACTGCATGCGCTGGCTGTCCTGCGCCATCGCCAAGGCCGTCTCGATGAAGCCCAAGCGCTGTTCGAGCAGGTCTTGGCGGACCAACAACGTCAACTTGGAGAGCAGCATCCAGAGACGCTGGAGACCCTTGGCGATTTCGGTGTGCTCTACCTCCAGCAGGCCCGCTACGAGGACGCCGAGCCGCTGCTGCTGGACGCCTTCCAGCGCCACCATGCCAAACTTGGCCCCGAACACCCCGACACTACCGATTCTCTTAAGCAGCTTATAGCCCTCTACGAATCCTGGAACAAGCCCAACGAGGCCGCCAAGTGGCGAACCAGGCTGGCGAGAAGCAGCGCCGATACACCGTCCACGACGAAAGGAGCCGACAACTTTCCGAGGTTGCCGGCCCTTCCTTGGCTGCGAAGTGCATGAAGCGCCTTATGGCTTCACCGCCCGGTTGTAGATCCGCACATCGTCGATCAGACCAGTCCAGAAGTTGCCGGGGGCGAAGTTCTTGCCCGCGCCGAGGACGAGGTCGCCGGTCGAGCCCGTCAGGCTTGCCAGCGTATCCTCGACCACGAGCGTATCATCCACATACAGCCGGCGGTTTGTCCCGTCCCAGGTCAAGCCCACCCGACGCCAGTTCCCGTCCGTGAAAGCGACCTCGGATACCAGACCGTCGCCTCGCACGCCCTTCTTCAGTTCGGTCATTAGGCCACCCGTCGCCAGGTCGGCCATCAGCCAACTGACACCGCCCCACTGTGAAACTATCACCTGGCCCCGGGCGTCCCCCTTGACCCAGGCAAAGACGCTGAACGGCCCGTCCGACGGGTCTAGGACGGACTCGGTGACAACGCGACATGTCCCGTCCAGTTCCAGAGCGCCACCTACCTGGCCGCCATCGGCCCGCCACAGGGGCATGCCTGTCACGATACCATCGTTACCCCCTATGCTGTCGAAGGCCACGATCCCTTGGATCTCATCCAGCTTCCAGTGGGCGATCAAATCAGGACTATCGATCTCCTGGCCCCAGTAGCTCATAAGCACTTCGAGGTCAAGGGCATCGACCAAGCCATCACCAAACGGCGGCGGCGCGATGTCTACGGCGGGATCATCTTGCCCCCAGGATTCGATGCTTTGCAGCAGATCGCCAATATCGACAAAGCCGCTGCCGTCGAAATCGGGGGATGGGACACCGAGTCCTGTATCGTATTCCTCCATCGTCGCGAGGAACGTCTCCTGCGGGATTATGTAAACTCCTCCAATCGCATATATCTTGTCTTCGATCGCACATACAAAAGCCCCATTTCGCTTCTGCTGCATGAGAGCTTCCGCCGTCCAGACATCCGTTATGGGGTCATAGACCTCATTGGCTGCGCAAACATCGTATCCGATTCTGCCGCCGATTGCATAGATCCTTCCGTCAATTGCGCAGGTACCCAGCCCCCATCGTGGTGTCGGCATATCCGCTTTGCGTGTCCACGTATCTGTTGACGGATCGTAGACTTCGACACGCTGGTAGGAAAAGACGTCCAATCCTCTCGGGCTCCTCCGATAGCATAGATTTTCCCGTCTATGGCGCAAGCGGAGAGAGCGCCGCGAGCTGTCGGCATATCGGCCTTCTGTATCCAAGTATCCGCCAGAGGGTCGTAGGCCCATACGGTAGAGACAGGCGGACTCGACACACTGAGCATCCCACCGATAAGATAGATCGTGCCATCCACAGCTGCGACACCACACCAAGCGTTGAGATAGGGCATGTCGCGTTTCTGAGCCCAGGTGTCCGCCATCGGATCGTAGACGAAGACGCTTTTCATGCCGGTCGCGCACGCACTCGGATGGGTTCCTCCAAAGACATAGACGTTTCCGTCGTGAGATATGGAGCCAGGCCCTACGCGTCCCGCTGGCATACTTGCTCTGTCGGTCCATGCATCGACTGTCGGATTGTACATCTCCGCTGTCATTGCGGCGGTATAGTTTTCCAGGGATCCACCGATCACATAGATTCTTCCGTTCACGACACCACCGCCAGCCATTATTCTGTTGGTTGGCATGTCGGTCTTATATGTCCACACGCCCCCTCTGCCGGACCCGGTTCGACACTACCAATCAGCCATACGACGACCATGATCCGAGCAGAATGGCTGACCTTCGCATATCTTGCGGTTTGCATGATTCATCGGCCTTTCTGCCCTGTGAGGGCACCTGTACAGCGAGCACCAAGCACTACTGAGGGATCGGCGTTGGCACACAAGCCGGCATGGCCGTCAGGCGTCGGGCCGACCACTGCCACGGGTAGCACAGAACTGGCTCCTCACCCTCATCCGGGAAGCCATCCTGATCTGCATCTTGAGCTGCCAGATAGTAGGCGCCGGTACCCATGCCGAGGGCCTGATCGGGGCCCGTTAGTTGGACGGTGCCACTGACGATAGCGATTCCGACGATCTCCTCATGACCGGGGCCTGAGCGACTGGTGAAGTACTCCAGCGCCGTCATCTCGTACTCATTCACCACGGTTTTGGTCGCCAACGCGCCGGCGAACTTGACCGCCTCCATGTCGGGGTAGAGGTCCGTGAGCAAGGGAAACACGTTGATCTGCTCGAACTCGCCCGTGAAGCGGGTCTTGGCCTCGTCCTGGGCGATCCAGGTCCCTTTGACGAGCATGTTGCCCATGGGCGTCGGCAGGCTGGTGATCCAGGAGCCTTCGATGGGCCATTCCGGAGTTGTCAGTTGTTGCATCATGCCCAAGGCATCATATGACCACCAACTCTCGACAATCTTGCCGTCGGCAATTCGATAGGTGGTCATCCCTGTCCACTGTATTTTCCTACCAGTAGCCGGAATGCCCATGAAGTCGGTCTGGTGAGTGGCCGTGACCGTGCGACGGACCGCCACCGTGTCGCCCTCCGCGATCATGTCGTCCGTCTCCGCGTGGAAATCGGGAAAGGCCGCGTGGGTTAAGCCAATAAACCCTTTGAGGCTCTCCAGATCCATGACGTGGGGAAGGGCCGGATCATGATTGACAAAATCGACCGCGAAGATTTCACCCATGAGGGCCACATCGCTTGTGTTCCAGATTTCCTCAGACTGTTCCACGATGTTCTTATTTGTTGACGGATCGCCGGGAGCTCCGGTTACCGTGGACGCCTCACCCCACGTGTAGCTGTTGCGGGTGGCGGGAATCGCCCCAAGCTGCTCCTGAACACCGAGAAGATCGTACTGCCACCATTCCTCTGCGATCTTGCCGTCGACAAAGCGGAAGAAGATGATCCACGTGTTCGTATACGGCACGCCGGCCGGCGGCATCTTGCCGCCCGCGGTGAAGCGCCCGACGACCGTGTCGCCCTCGGTGATCAAATCCTCCAGGACAACCTGCCAGTCGCCGACAACGGCCCCTGCGTTGATCACCTCGACCCGGTAGCCGGCCAGGGTGCCGGCCTGCGGATAGTGGGGCGCATGGCAGGTGAAGCCGGGGGCGAAGATCTCGTCGGCGATGGTCTGGTCGGCCGTTCTCATCATGGGCAGCCAACGATCCCGAATGAGCGCCTTGTTCGCCTCTGAATCGGCAGTCACCGTCTGGGCAAGACAGCCAAACATCACGTTGACCAGGCATACAGCGAGTGTGCTTCTGCGAAACGGACTCATGGTTGACCTCCTAACAGAATCGTGCGTTCAATTTTTTCCACGGCGTACGTTGCAGGATTCCTGAGTACTCCGGCCGTATGTCCGTTGGAAATCCGGGCTTCTTGCGCAGAATTTCCGCTATTTTTCGCCATGAAGGTGCGAAAACCGCCTCCAGCAGGTAAAATAGCTGGGCAGCGAAGCACACGCATGCGGAAATCGGATGGGCCATGCGATATCGCGACCAAACAGATATGGGCGGACCGGGAGGCGAGTTTCTGACCACGCACTGGTCGCTCGTGGGCGGTGCGGGCGTGGATCGGGATCGGGATCGGACTTTGATCGCCATCCTGATCGAGCGGTACTGGAAGCCGGTATACTGTTACCTCCGGCGGAAAGGGTACCCAAATGAGGAGGCCAAGGACCTCACGCAGGCCTTCTTCCACGAGATTGTATTGAACCGCCGTCTGGTGGAGCGTGCAGACCCAGCGCGCGGCCGTTTTCGCACCTTCCTGCTGCACGCCCTGGATCAGTTTGTGATCGATCAGCGGCGCAAGGAGCAAGCCACCAGCCGGATTCCCAGGGACAAGCTTGTGCCGCTAGACGTAGCCGATCTGCCCGAACTGCCTGGTGCTGCCCTGGAGGGCAGCGACGCCGATTGCTTCACCTATGCGTGGAAAAGTACGCTCATCGATCAGACGGTGTCGGAGGTCAGCGAGGCCTGCGCCAGGCAGGGCCTCCAGACCCACTGGCGCGTGTTCGAAGAGAAAGTCCTCCAGCCCATCTACCACCATGCCGAGCCCCCGTCGATGCGCGAAATCTGCGCCCGCTGCGATGTCGAGAATGAGTCCGTCGCATCCAATATGCTGGTGACCGTCAAGCGACGCTTTCGCGAGACCCTGCGGCGGAACCTGCGTCTTACCGTTCTCTCGGAAGGCGACATTGACGATGAATGTCGAGAAATATTGAGCCTTTTCCCAAAAGGCGCGCACGAAGCCCACGAACGGCTCGGATAAAAGGGAACCGGCATTCGTCAGGTCAAATGCAACGGGTACGATGATACACAGAGAGGACGCCGATGAGCCGGCAGAATCGATATGACAAACCGTCGTCCGTCTTCGGTATGGACTCCGGGCAACTCGACCGCATCCTCGCCCTGGGACTGAAGGACGCGGGCGAAGAACCGTCCGACATGTCCGTGTTGTCTCTGCACCCTCTCATGGAGCAACCGGGCGCGCAGATCGGTCGCTACCGGTTGCTGCACGTGCTCGGCGAAGGGGGCATGGGCGTGGTCTACCTGGCCGAACAGACCGAGCCGATCCAGCGGCAGGTGGCCCTCAAGATCATCAAGCCCGGCATGGACTCCAGACGCGTGCTCGCCCGCTTTGAGGCGGAGGAGCAGGTGCTGGCCCTCATGGACCATCCCCATATCGCGCATGTCTACGACGCAGAACTGGCGCCCAGCGGGCGACCTTACTTCGTGATGGAGCACATCAGAGGCACCCCCATCACCGAGTATTGCGACCGCCATCGCTTGACCATTGAACAACGGCTCTGTCTGTTCCTGAACGTCTGCGAGGCTATCCAGCACGCCCACCAGAAAGGCGTCATCCATCGCGACCTGAAACCTTCGAATATCCTGGTCACCGGTGCCGATGGAAGGGCTGTCCCGAAGGTCATCGACTTCGGGGTCGCCCGAGCCATCAGGCAATCAGGGACGGAGCAGACTCTCTGCACCGAAGATGGACAACTGGTGGGAACACCGGAATACATGAGCCCGGAACAGGCAGACCCAGGCAACCGCGACATCGACACCCGTACCGACGTCTATTCTCTTGGCGTGCTGCTCTACGAGCTGCTGGTTGGGATGCTGCCTTTCGATCGCCGGACGTTCTGCGAAGGCGTCGAACACGTCCGCCAAGTGATCCGCGAGCAGGACCCCGCCATGCCGAGTACGCGGCTGAGCAGGACCTCCAGCGAGGAGTCCCTCACGATTGCCGAGCGGCGTCATACGGACGTGCGCACGCTGCAGTGGAACCTCCGTGGCGATCTGGACTGGATCGCCCTCAAGGCGATGGAGAAAGAACGTAGTCGGCGCTATGCCAGCGTCGATGCCATGGCCACGGATATCCGCAGCTATCTCAACCATCAACCCGTCGCCGCCGCGCCGCCGGGAGTTCTGTATCGGGCCCGGAAGTTCTTCCGACGTCACCGGCCGGTGATCGTTGCGGCCGCCACGATCCTGCTGCTGGGACTAGCCTTGCTTTGCGCGGGCCGGGCGCACACACGGGCCGAACGAGAGCATGCCCATGCCCGACAATTGGAGCATGAGCGCATTCTATCGGAAGCGCGAGAGCTCTTTGAAACCAGAATCACTCAAGGCGTACGCGATCTCTCCAGCGATGCATTGGCTCGGATCACACCCCTCCTTAGCAGCCCGTATGTCAGGCCGCAGGCTGAATTTCTCTTTGCCAGCATCCTTGCCGAGGACCGCCGGTACGAGGAGGCAATACCCAGACTGGAAAGCCTGGGCATGTTGGTGGACCATCCGGAAATCGCCGGGGCTGCTCACGCGCTGCTGGCGCGAATCATCTGGGAGAGCCCATCGCTTGGCCCGCAAGAGTTGAAGACATTCCAGGAACACCGGGAGAAGGCCGAGCAGTTGCGCCCCAGGACGGCAGATGCCTATTATCTGCGGGCAATGACCGCTCTGACCATAGGCGAGAAGCTCGACCTGCTCGCAGCGGCCCTGCGTCTCGATCCAGGTCATTATCCATCTCGCCGGTTGCGGGCGTTCACGTACCAGGCCTCCAGGAAATACGAGCTTCTGAAGGACGATGCGCTCCTGATGATGGATCGCTGGCCCAGCAATCCATTGGGCTACTCTCTCCGCGCGACGGCGTTGCGGGAACTGGGACCCTGTGACGAAGCGGTCAAGTGCTACGATGCGGCCATCGAGCTGACAGACAGGGATGACCCACAGTATATCCAACTCAACGCCCGGCGCTGTGAGACCCTGATGCGGATTGGCCAATACGCGCGTACCCTGGACGAAGCCTCGGAGTGTCTGGCAGTCGCTTCGGGCAGCACGCTCATGCACTTCCACCGCTTCTGTGCGCTGACCGCCCTCGGCAGGTACGAAGAGGCACGCTCCGCGTATCGGGCGGCGATTGGCTCTTCTGATCCCGCCACAATCTCGACCATTAGAGACCGGTCCATGAAGTACGTCTTTGATATGCTGGAAGCCGGCATGCCGTGGCATCCGTCCGGCAGCGATCCAGAGGGGGCCAGCTTCCTACCCTTCCGCTCTGCGGAAGAAACATATCGCGCCCTCTTTGCCCATGCCCATCGGCTCATCACAGACGCCTTCTCGGGATCCTGGTCACCCGACGGGGATAAAGTGATCTTCAGTATGGGTGTCTACGGCTACAGCGGTGTGGCCACCTACGATATGACCACGCATGAGACCGACCTGCTGCTCCTTCCCGGAAAAGACCCGTGCTGGTCGCCGGATGGGCAATACATTGCCTTCGTTCGCGATTGCGAGGCCCTACCTCTGGCCGAATTTGCGGCGAAAGAGCGAAGTGACCAGCGTCGTGTCACGCAAGATGAGGAACTGTGGGTCATGAGTGCCGAGGGCACCGAGCCAAAGTGCCTGGCTCGCGGGGCGCGCTGGCCGTCCTGGAACTCTGACGCCAATCACATCTACTATCAGTCTCTCGCCAACGACATGCTGTGCTCGATTGCGACGGACGGGAATGAAGCCGAACCCGTGCCGATCTTCGCCTCTTCGGCGGCGTCGCCGTCCGTATCACCCAAAGGTGACCAAGTGGCCTATGTCGAGAACGGATGGCTGCGGATCACAGAGATCGCGAGCCAGTCAGACATCGCGGAATGGGCTGTGCCCCTGCCCATCTGGGGGGGCAACTGGTCCCCGGATGGGCGCGAGTTTGGCTTCGGCGGCAGTTATGCGTCCCCTGAGGCACGCGCAGGGTTCTGGATCTACGAGTTGGACAAAGCAGAGGCTTTCAATGTGCTTGACGGCCAGATTACGGCGGTCTCCTGGTCGCGCGACAAAACGAAACTGCTCTTGTCATTGGGGCCCCCGTACTTCGAGATCTGGGTCGCCGATATCGATCCCAATCTGCCGACGGCTAAGTCTCTAGGGCCGGTCCGGACCAAAGAGGAGATTCTTCTCGATTGGATCGACACCGCGAGCCGAAAGTTGGAGCTTGACCCGAATCAGTTGGCCGAGCACTGGGCCCGAGCGGCGGCGGCGCTATGGATCGGAGATGACCGGGCTTCACAGTATATACAGGAAATGGGCAGAGCCATCGACCGGCAGCCGGGCATGATCGATCAATGCTGGTGGTGGGCGAAGAATACCATTGCCCGTCCAGCGGTCAACAACCGGGTCCTACCCCTGACACTCATGATGACCCGAAAGGCCGTAGAGCAAAAGCCCATCTACACGAGAGATTTCGCCCTCACTTTATATCGCCTGGGACGGTATGAGGAAGCAACCCACTATTGGCAAATCAGCGAAGCAAACGCTCCGGATGGCGGTTGTCATTATGACGAAGCATTGAATTGCTACACCATCGAAGGTTTCGGCGTGGACATCTGGGAAGCCGTCGACGATTTCCACTATGCGTACAAGCACCTGAACGGCGACGGATCTATCACCGCCAGAATCGACAGCATTGAACAGGCTCATGAATGGACGAAAGCCGGCGTCATGATCCGTAATACCTTGAATCCGGATAGCCCGAATGCCATGCTCCTTGTGACTTCTGGCGGAATCGTGTCCTTTCAGCACCGCTCCGTAGAGGGCACCATCACACACAGCACACACACGGCGCCGGCAGCCGTCCGGACGCCCCACTGGCTCCGCCTGGTCCGCCAGGACAACCGCTTCATCGCTCAGCACTCTAACGATGGCGTTACTTGGCAGGATGTACTGGATGCGTCTGACCAGCCGGCTCGGATCGACATTCCTATGGAGGAGGCAGTCTACCTCGGTCTTGCTATTACTTCCCATGATGTCACCAGACCTGCCATGGCTCGCATCTCACAGGTTGCCACTTCCGGTAGGGTAGAACCACCGGGTCCATTCATACAATCGCAGGACATACCCGTGCAGTTGCCGCCTGTTCCGAGTGCACAGGCTGCCACTCAGTGACCAAGGAAAAGATCACTCCCTTGACTCGGTCGAGGGCCAGGTTGACCTGCCCTACGCATCGTGACCAAGTATGTCGAGCACTACAATACGGTTCGCCTGCACAGTGCGATCGGCTACGTCACACCCCGGGACAAGCTCGAAGGACGCGCCGAGCAGATCCTGGCCGCCCGCGACGCCAAGCTCGAAGCCGCCCGGCAGACGCGACGAACCGCCACCGTGGCCCAGACCCACTAAGGAGACAGAACGCATCGCAATCGAAAAGGACCTCGCAGAAAGCGACAGCCAGACCCTTCGCAGAAGCCGACGGCAGGCCCTCGCAAGGCGGAGGCCACGCCGCCATTGCGTGGCGGCCGACTTGCCGGGCCGGGGGACGCGGAGCATTCTTCGTGAGCCGCGAGCCTCCCTTGAAAGCACAACGGGAGGCTCGGGGCGGACGCTCGAAAAGGACGGCTCGCACGCTGGTGAAAACCGCCCGGGAATCGGCGAGAGCCGCCAGAGGCAGAGCCCTCAGACCCTCAGACACAGGACTTGACAAATGCCATACAGGAAGTTCATAATGCCAGAGTCAAGCCAGCGACCGATTCGCTTGGCGGACTACAGTAGTTGTCCAATTCCCGCTGAACCAACACATCCCGGGCTCGCGGGACGCGATGGGCATTACCCCACCTACACCTCTACTATGACTTGATCCGACTGCCATATCGCCATACTTCCGCCTTGCCTCTTCAGCTTGTTGGAAGCTTCTATAGGGAACGATATGGCTCTCCCACGTTCCGATGTGGACCGTTGAATTACCTGCCATGGTCGGCGACTCCGGCACGTCGCTGTCACATTCACCAAGTAACGCGTGCAGCAATGCTGGCTTCAGGCTTGTAGACACCCTGGCCCTATGCGCCTTTGCTTGATTTCGGAGCTGCATACCTTCACTTTCGTTATGGCCGACAATTCGCCATCCCTCTGGCTTCACACAGTTTGCTACCGCCCTGCGTAGAGTTCTGTTCTGGCCTGCTGGTTAGGCTTTGGCCAGGCTGGATTATCCAGCTGATCCACATCAGCTTTCGTGGCGCACCTACAACCAGACTACAACCAAGAGATGCAATATTTGCCGTTCCGACAATTTCTACCGCTCCATA
>CAZTGH010000155.1:0-11340 GCA_964612985.1 uncultured Pirellulales bacterium | reverse complement strand
AAAGGCCAGCGGCAAGCCCGTTCCTGGCGCTCTTGCTTTCTCGATGAAAATGGTCTGGTTGTGCTCGGTCTCCATCCGGCCCAGGGGGCTCTTGACGGTGCTCGCCTTTTGATCGTGGCGGATGATTTGCAGCACGGAATCGGAGAACCGCCCGTAGGCCGCTGATCCCGCCACCTTGTCGGGCGTACCTTCCTCGCCGCCCTTCACCAAGTGCGTGACCAGGATGACGCTGCACTCGTGATCGATGGCGGCACGCTTCACCTGTCGCACGAATGCCGGGTCCGCCACCCACGGTTGGCCCTTGCGAACCGCCGCCGAAACAGGGTCGATGATGATCGCCCGCCGTCCGGCTTTGGCCTCGGCTTCAATCCAACCGGCCAAATCCTCGAGAGTTTCGAGCCCGAGTCCGCCGCTCACCATTGCCGCCGCCGATACGCGGTCCAGTTCCTCGCGATGTTGCCCGGTGAGTTCTCGCATCCGGTCCGCGTTGACCTTTTGCCAATCGAGATCGGTCACATCGGCCACGCCGGACACCTGGGCCAGGGTTCGGTCCATGAGGTCGCCGACGTCACCTGCGGCGACCCTCAGGCTCGTCATCGGCGTGGTTCTTTTGTCTGCGAGACCATCTGATAAACGCTCGCGAAATCTGATTGTAGCGATCGTAGCGAGTATGAGGATCGCCTCGATCCGTCCGCAGGTAGACATCGTTCCGTATCCATAATGGTGATTGATTTGCCGTGAAAATTGTGATACGCTAACGTTAGGGGCTACAAGACGATAGCTCAGGCGGCCCCCGCATCCAGGAGGGGGCAGATTACGGAGGATGGCATGCTTGTTCTATCGCGCGGCATAGAGCAGACCATTCTGATCGGTGACAATGTCGAGGTCAAGGTGGTCGAAATTCGAGGAGGAAAGGTCAAGCTGGGCATCACGGCTCCACAGAATGTGTCGGTACACCGTCGGGAGATCTATGACCGTATTCAGCGGGAGGGGACTGACGTGGCCAAGAAGACGGGGCCGCACGCTGCCTAATGTTGCCTGGCGGGTAGTGGAGGATGGAACCTGAGTTGACCGATATCGACGGTCTGCAAGCACTATGGTAGTGAAGGCATCATGACGATGCACAGAAAGATCTACAAGCCATGAAGCCATATGAATTGGAGTCTCATCGAGAGGCTCAGGCTGAACACCGGGAATGGGAGGATAGCCTCGAAGGGGTGGCGTATTGGCTCGGGGATCTGCCTGTGCCAGAATCCTTGGAGAGAGTGATCATCAACGCCGTGCACAGGTTGCCCAGCGCCGTCCGAGAGTTCGTTTACTTCAACTGTCAATTCGCTTTGTCGGACGAAGGCGGGGTGCGGATGCACCACGTCCCACAAGCCAGGCAACCCTGGCTGATTGCCCTCGGCGAAGGGCATGTCAATGAAAGTGCCATCATCTATGAGGTTGCCCATGCGTGGCTAGGTCATGCGTATGATCCTGAACGTGGAGAGTGGCGGGTATCCGCTCGGGACGAACAGGCTGTCTGTGACTTGGTAAGACAATGGGGCTTTGCGGGACCAGGCAACAAGGAAGTTCACTGAAGTGGAAGGCAGGAGTCGTTGTTTCCATCTTCGCCGACGCTTATCCATCACGGGTCCCTGGCACATACCGACTTGTTTGCATCGCGGCCTGAGACGCTTGCCGTCTCCATCACGAGGTTGCGTTGTGAACGATGCGGGACAACCACAATGAACTGACCGGTTCGCTCGACGTTCTCCCACGTCCGATGGGTCCGACCTACCACGACCAGCAACTTCGGCGGGGCCTTGCTGGCCGGACAGTTCCACGCAATGGGAGCGATATCATATGTCCCATCAGCGTTCTTTGTCGACAACAGCACGACCGGGCCATGATTGATCAGCCGGTGCGATCGATCCAGCGGGATCTCGATGCAATCACTTGGCATTTGCTCATCTCCATAGCCTTGCGTACCAGGACTCAACGCGCAGAAACAATACTCCGTCAGGACTGATCGCACAAGTAGTCGGAGAGATCCAAGTCTGACAATGACCAGGATTCCAGAAAGACCGATCGCCCCTTGCGTCCGCGGCCCTGGAGACTACAATGGGCCCGTACGGTCACTCGCTCAGAAAAAGCAGGCGTTTTAGGAGGTAGCTACGATGAGCACGCAAGGGCATCAGCACGCACATTCGGCGGACGGTTGCTGCGCAAGCATGGGGCGGCGGGATTTTCTGACGGGTGTAGGCAGCTTGGGCGCGGCGGCCCTGGCGCTGAACCTGGGGCTGTTCAAATGGAGTACCCGCGAAGTTCTCGGCGCACCGCCGGTGCCGGGTCAGCAAGGCCCCAAGCCGCTGATCCGCGTGGGCTTCTGCCAGGCGGGCCCCGGTGACCTACTGGAGACCGGTTGGCCTGGCAAGGCCTATGACGCCGACGCCAGTCAGGCTACCTACACTCAGGTTCTCAAGGAGGGGGCCGATCGGCTGGGCGTTGTCCTCCATGTCCAAAAGGAGCGACTGAGAAACCATGCGACGGCTGATGCTTTCCTGGCCGATGCCCTGGCGCAGGAGGCCGATGGCATTGTCCTGATCAACATGGACGGGCACGTGTACGGTGTCCAGGCGATGCACCGCATCCTGGATCAGCGGGGCGACCGCAATCTGCCCATTCTGATCTTTGTGCCGCACGGTACGCTCCATTCGAACCCGGGGGTGTACGAGCGGTTTCGCAAGGCGCGTCACTGTTTTGCCGCTGCCAGCGCAAACGTCGACTGGCTGGCCGACGGTCTGCGCCTGCTCACGGCGCGGTGGCAAATGGCCCATACGCGCCTGGCAGTAGTGACCGGTGAAGCCACGGAGGAAAAGACGCTCGATCCACTGGGAACGGTCCTCTGCTACACGCCGATCCAGCAGTATGTGGACATCTACGAGGCCACGGAGAAGTCCGATGAGGTGATGGAGATCAATCGATTGTACGGCTCTAACGCCAAAGACATGCTCGAGCCTACGAAGGAAGATCTGTTCCAGGCCGCCCGCGCGTACGTGGCCAGCAGGCAGCTTCTGAAAGAAACCCGCTGTCATGGCGTGACCATGGATTGCTTTCCCCATGTCGCCAGGCGCCGGCGCCCGTACATATTCCCACCGTGCCTGGCCTTCATGCAGTTGCTCGACGAGGGCACGACGGGTGGCTGCGAAGCGGATATCTTCCCGTGCATCACGGAGCTGCTGAGCAGTTATCTCCTGGGCCGGCCCGGCTTCCTGCACAACCCCATCTACGACACCGTGCGCAACCTGTATGCCGGTGCCCACTGCAAGGCGCCGACGCGAATGGCGGGGTTCGACGCCGACCCCGAGCCGTACATCATTCGCAGCCATCATGAGGCTGATTACGGTGCAGTGCCCCAGGTGCTGTTCACAGAGAACCAGCCGGCCACGCTGTGGCGATTCCTCTCGCCCGACTCGCTCATGATCGCCACCGGTACGATCCTGCGAAACGTCGATTCCCATCCTGCCGATGGCATCGGTGGCTGCCGATGCGCCTTCGAGATGCAGTTGGATGACGTCAGAGACGTTCGCGAGGTCCGGGGGCATCATAAGATCCTGACCTACGGCAAACATCTCCACACCGTCCGGGCGTGGGCCCAGCTTTCGGGAGTCTCCGTAGAGCACATCACCGGCGGCGTTCTGATGTAGGCGCCGTGCGGCAGCGGCCCCCGAGGCGACCGAAAACCTCGCGAACAAACCATTGAGAGAGAAACCGACTGACCGCAGGGCGGAGGGGGCATCCCACTGGTTGTTCTATGCCCCGAAAGTCCTGTTCCGATAAGCGCTTTTGCAGAGCGAGATTATCACGTAGATCCTCCTGACGACACCCTCGCCTGCGCGGGCCATCCCATCCTCCAGACGCCGACAGTCGATTCCCTCGCCGCTGACGGGGTCCGGTTCGAGAATGCTTTCGTAACAACCAGTATCTGCGCTGCCAGTCGTGCCACAACTTTTTCTGCGAGCACCTCATGAATCATGCCGCCATTCCCAAGTGGCAAGGCGTCCGGGCCAAACGCTATGTCTACGCCAGATACTTCGAGCAGCAGCCGCCGTACGAATACCTCCACGACCTCGAGACCGACCCCGACCAACTCAACAACTGCATCGAAGACCCCCAATACGTCAGGATCCTGGCGCAGATGCGCCGCCGTTGCGACAAGCTGAAAGATCAGTACGCCAAAGCGCGCGAACAGCCCGCGACAATCCGGTGACTATTCTTCTCACCCGGAATAATTGTCCTGGTGGAAAGAAGCGTCAGCATGGGGCCAAAGCCTGGCAATACGCATTGCCTGTAGAGACTCGCCTATGAAATTGGCGGCCCGCCCGTTTGTTCTGGCCGTTGGCCTTGTAGCAGTTTTGCCCGTTTGTCTTCTTGTGGGCGACGATGTCCTGTGCAGCGCTGCAACGCTTTGCGGCGGTGTGGACCATTAACACAGCAGCGGATGATCCCACTGGCTGGAACGTGGCGGTTCGCCCTGGACCCGAACGACGTCGGCGTCGAACAGCAATGGTCTGCCCGGATACTTGGCGATACGATCCTCTATCCGTTGCAGGTGCGTCCTGGTACAAAGCAGCAGCGATTCGTCGGCTACCGCAAGAGAAGCGCCCGAGAAATTCTCCAACGCATTAACCTCTTCCATGACTGGTGATGGCGTGGCAAAGGAATTGTTGCGGTGAATCCACTGAGGCTTCTCGGGACCGAATACTTCTAGGTCGTGGACGATTTGACCGGAGTCCGGATCGATACAGACCGCGTAGAGAATCGTGCCTTTCATCGTTGCCGTGGTAAGCCAGATCTGGTCGCTCCACACCACCGGCGTCGGGTAGTCCAGATCATGGATGGGCGTCTTCCAGACGATGTTCTCTGATTCCGACCAGTGTAGGGGCAGACCGATGACGTCGCTGTGCCCCTGGCCCGTCGGGCCAACGACCAGTATCATTGGCTCCGAGTACCTGGGATACGTATGGACATCCCGCTCCGGAGCACAACCTCCATGACCGAGCAGGCATACCCCGCCAGAAGAAGTAACCACACTTATCCTGTGAACGTACAGCCATTCCTCTGGAGGGTTCAACTGTGAATTGCGCCCTCGTATGGCTGCCATTGACGGATTTGGCGAAATCCGTACTCATGATGCCCCACAGACAACTCGTCCGTGGACTGACGATAGCGACTACTCGCCTGCAAAACAAACGGGCCCACATCCCCGATAACGAGATGTGGACCCGTACAACGCACTGCGATTCTCGGTTAGACCATGTCTTTGAGGTTCTTGAGCGGACGGATCTTCACGATGTTCCGCGCCGGCTTGGCCTTGAACGTGGTTTCCTCACCGGTGAAGGGATTGACGCCCTTACGCGCCTTCGTGGCGGGTTTGCGCACGACCGTCAGCTTCATGAGGCCCGGAATGCTGTAGGCGCCGGGGCCGCGACGGCCCAGGCTCTTGCGGATCTGGCCCGCCATCGCTTCGAACACCGAATTGACCTGCTTCTTTGACAAACCGGTCTCCTCGGCGATTCCGGTGATGATCTCGCTCTTGGTCATCGGTTTTGCGGGTGCCTTGGTAGTCTGCTTCTTTGCCATAACCTGTGGTCTCCTTACACTCATCTCGAGAACAACACTCGGACACACAATTCCATGCGTAGAACGCTGAGAAGCTCGCATGCATATGCTTTTTCCGAGGGAATGTCAAGCAGGAAAAGGCCGATAATGCGAGAGTTTCGATGCATTTTCGCGTCACTTCGGCGCAGAAACACGACGCAGACGCGGGCCAGGGCTGGGCCAAAGTGGGCAGAGCAGCCGTGACGCCAGGGGGAAATCGGCTATACTGACCGGATGACGAGGCTCGGTCTGGACCCCTTCGAACCAGCGGGCCTGCGACAATCGGTTAGGTTAGTCATCTGTATGTGGAGGTTCTCATGTTGGTGACGCGATCCGGCGCGATGACGTTAGGTAGGGCAGCAATTGCAGTCTTCGCACTATGTGTGCCAGCGGGTGCGCGGGCGGTAGTTCGCAATCCGAATACGGAGTGGTTCACGAACGCGGGATATGGGGCGTTCATGCACTTTTTGCCGGCTGACGCCAAGGGACTGGCGAGGGTCGAGGATTTTGACGTCGATGCGCTGGCCCGCCAACTGGAGGCGATGAGGGCAAAGTACTTTGTCTTGACGCTGGGTCAGAATTCGGGGTTCATGAATTCGCCCAATGCGGAGTACGAGCGGGTCACCGGCTATGCGCCGGGCCAACGCTGTTCGATGCGCGATCTGCCGCTGGCGATTCATCGCGTACTGGAGCCCAAAGGCATCCGGCTGATGCTGTATCTTCCATGCCAGGCTCCGAACCGCGACGAACGTGCACAGGAGGCGTTCGGTCTGCCTCAAGGTCCTAAGGATCAGCCGATTACGGTGGAGTTTGCGAAGCGATGGGCCCGTGTGATTCAGGAGTGGTCCGACCGGTACGGTGAGAAGGTGGCCGGCTGGTGGTTTGACGGTGGCTACGAGCACATCGGTTTCAATGAAGACGTCGCGCAGGTGTACGCCGCCGCGGTGAAGCACGGCAATCCGAATGCGATCGTCACCTTCAATCCCGGCGTGAGGCTAATTCGCTGGACGCAGGCGGAAGACTACACCGCTGGTGAGTTGAACGAGCCGTTTGAATTTGTCCCGAGCGGTCGATGGGTGGAAGGTTCTCAGTGGCACGCTCTGACATACCTCGGTTCGCGTTGGGGCGCCAGGGACACCCGTTATTCCGCTGAGCAGTGGGCGACATGGATGAACTCCGTGCTCGCAAAAGGGGGCGTGGTCACCTTGGACATGGGGCCCAATTACGATCCGCAGGCGGGTCCGGTTGGATCGTTCGCACAAGAGCAGGTCGAGCAGGTCCAGGCAATCCGAGCGAAGTTGAACGTGGACTCGGTGCAAACTTATCCTCGGCGGCTGAAACGCGCCGACAGCTTCTTCGGCCTGCACTTCGATTTTCACGCGGGCATGGACTGCACGGAGATCGGCAAGAACACGACACGCGAGATGATCGAGCGCGTGATCGAGGAGACGCACCCCGACTACATCCAGATCGACTGCAAAGGCCATCCGGGGTTGTCGAGCTATCCGACCCGGGTGGGGCACCCGGCGCCGGGGTTCGTGGGCGATCCGTTGCGGCTCTGGCGCCAGGTCACCGCGGAGCATGGCGTGGCGCTGTACATGCACTATTCGGGCGTGTGGGATTCCGAGGCGATCCGCCAGCACCCCGAGTGGGCGGTGGTGAACGCCGACGGTTCTAGAAACAAGAATGCAACATCGTTCTTTGGGCCGTATGTGAATGAGCTTTTGATTCCGCAGTTGAGGGAATTGGCGGGCGATTACGGCGTCGACGGCGCCTGGGTGGATGGGGAGTGCTGGGCGTCGCAGCCGGACTACGGGGACGCGGCGCTGAAGGCATTTCGCGAAGCCACCGGGATCGATACCGTTCCACACAGGTCCGGTGAGCCGCACTACTACGAATTCCTCCAGTTCAACCGCGAGGCGTTTCGCAAGTACCTCCGGTACTACATCAGGGAGGTGAAGAAGACGCATCCTGGCATGCAGCTTTGCAGCAACTGGGCCTTTACCGATCACATGCCCGAGGCGGTCTGCGCGCCTGTCGACTGGATTTCGGGGGATTACTCTCCGGAAGACAGCGTCAATTCCGCGCGATTGTCCGCCCGCTATCTGGCGCACCAGGGCAAGCCTTGGGACCTGATGGCGTGGAGTTTCGCGCGGCGCGGGGCGACGCGGAACGGATCGCGCCAGAAATCGGCGCCTCAGTTGCAGCGCGAGGCCGCGGTGGTTCTGGCGCTGGGCGGGGGCTTCCAGTTCTATCATACACAGCGGCGCGACGGATCGATCCGCGAGGGGAATCTGCCGGTGATGGCGGAAGTGGCGACGTTCTGTCGCGAGCGGCAGGCCATCTGCCATCGTGGGGCCCCTGTGCCGCAGGTGGCCCTGCTCTATTCGACGGCTTCGCACTACCGCGAGATCAATGGACTCTTCAATCGTGACCTGTCCCGGATCAGCGGCACCTTGCAGGCGCTTCTGGAGAGCCAGTGGGTGGTCGATGTCGTCGGTGAGCATCATCTGACGGGACGCATGCAGGACTATCCATTGATCGTGGTGGCGGAGTGCGACTATCTGGAACCAGTCTTCAAGAAGGAACTCGTCGAATACGTGCAGGCCGGCGGCAATCTGCTGATCGTGGGACCAAAGGCGGCGTCTCTCTTTACCACCGAGCTGGGCGTGAGTCTCGGAGCTGCGCAGCGAGAGCCTCGCTATCTGGCCTGTGAAGACCGCTTCTACGCTACGCGGGACGTGACGCAAACGCCTGTGCTGGGACCGGAGGCGAGAGCCTGTGGCAGATTGTACGTCGCTGAAAATTTTGACTCTGCGTCCCACCCTGCGGCATCCGTCACGTCGCTGGGACAAGGGACGATCGCGGCCACCTACTTTTCGTTCAGTCGGGGATATCTGGCGACGCGTTCTGCTGAGGCAAGGGCCTTTCTGAGCGATCTGGTCGGGCAGCTCTTCCCGAATCCGCTGGTGGAGGTGAAAGGTTCTTCGTGTGTGGACGTCTCCGTGAACCGGCTCGACGACAAGCTGGTCATCCACCTGGTCAATACTTCAGGACCCCACTGGGATCAGGAGAATCCGCTGTTCGATTCGATCGAACCCGTCGGGCCGCTTGAGGTTGCGGTTCGCGGAAAGCGCGGGTCCGCCAGGGTCACTCTGGAACCCGGCGCAGAACCCGTGTCGTTCGAATACCGCGCCGGTCGGATTCATCTGACGCTGCCATCGCTCGATATTCACCGCGCGATTGTGATTCATTGATTCAATAGAGCAAATGAGAGCATCTTATCTTCTTGGGGGCCAAAGTATGACGATGTGGCTGGCTAAGATGGCGATGGTTCTGTTCGCGATTGCGGGCGGATCAGCAAGCGGCGAACCGTTCCGTTGGCAGAAGGACTATGCACGAGTCTCGCCCACGGGCGACATCGAGTGGACGCCGGAGCCGTTCCGATTTGAGAAAGGCGACTCCGTTCGCTACATTGACTACGAAGGGGGACGCGACTCCAATGACGGGCTGACCCCCAATACCGCCTGGCAACACCACCCGTGGGATGCCAGGGCCTCGGCGAATGCGCGGGCCTGCAAAGGCATCCATACCTATGTATTCAAACGAGGCGTCTACTACCGAGGCACGTTGAACGCAGCCGAATCCGGTGAGCCTGACCATCCGATCCGATTGACCAGCGATCCTGCGTGGGGAACGGGGCTGCCGGTCATCTCCGGGGGCCATCGCATCACCAGCGGGTGGAGGCAGGGGATCACGCACCAGGATATCCCCAGGTCGGGGAACGTCTGGTATGTCGATCTGGATTTTGCGCCGCGCACCGTCTATCTCATTTCTCCGGCGGCGGGCTTTGCTTCGGAGGACGACCAGATCCGGCGGATCCCTCTGGCGAGGATGCCAAACTGGAAGGTCTCCGATCCGGAGGACGTCAAGAGCGAATGGTGGCGCTGGGACAATCCGGGCCATCCGTATTTCAACCTGACGATGCAATCGGAGGACGGCCGCAAGACGCTGGCGATGGGCAAGGACACGAAGAACATCACCGGTCCGAAGGATCTCTATCTTGGTGCGATCATCTGGGCGGAGTTCGGCTGGGTGGACGGTACGCCGTATCCGGCGTACGTGGAAGGATTCGATGCGGAACAGAACGCCCTCGGTTTTGAGGGGTACCTGGGCAGCGCCACGTCGCGCATCATCAGCCGGAATCATCGATACTATCTCGAAGACAAGCCTCATTACCTGGACGATCCCGAAGGTGAGTACTGGTTTGAGAAGAAAGGGACCGGCGGCAGGCTCCACATCATCCTGCCCAACGGCCTGAATCCGAATGTGCTCGCGATCGAGACGGGCAAAGAGGCCACCCTGATCGACCTGACAGGCCACGACCACATCGTTGTTAGCGGCCTGACCTTTCGCTTTGCCAATGTCGCATGGAACCTCACCGAAATCCCCTGGCTGTACGCGCAGAAATTCCGGCTCAAGAAGCACCTTCATCCCGCCTGCGTTCGGGTCTGGGGACCGGCGGAAGATATCACGGTGGCCCACTGCACCTTCGAGCACGTAAACAGCGGCGTATTGATGAAAGCGGTCAACCCGGGCGACCGCATCGATCACATCGTGGTGCGCGATTGCGAGTTCCGCGAAACGGACCATCATGGCGTCACGATCGAAGAAGGCCTGCTCTGGGGCGACACATTGCCCGATCGCGCGGGGCATCTGTTCGACGTCAGGATTCTGCGGAATTCCCTGTACCGAACGGGTCTGCGCTCGCCTCGCATCGGCGCCGCCAACGCGATCAACGTGGACAATGCGGAGACCCTGGAGGTGGCGGGCAACGTCGTCTCCCGCGCCTGGCACGCAGGAATCAACGTTCGAGGATCGAAGATCAGCAGCAACGTCCGAGATTGCCCGTTGACGCGCATCCTGATCTACCAGAACAAGGTGACCGACTCGATCCGCACGGGCGACGATTGCGGCAATATCGAGACCTGGCAGGGCGGCAGCGCCTACGTATTTAACAACCTCTCGGGCAACCCGGGCGGATTCCGCTACGACCACTGGGCGTCGGACCGGATGTCCGCTACGCCGGGCGGGGCGCGATTCGGCATGGCGTACTATCTGGACGGCGCCTTCAAGAACTACTATTTCAACAACATCGGCTGGGGTCTGAGCAACGACATCCGCAGCCAGCACGGCGCGACGACGATGTTCCAGGAGATCATCAGCTATCAGAACATGTTCTTCAACAATACCGCGTACAATTTCATCAAAGGCACGCGACGCCAGGCGCCGCAGGCGGGACGCAACAAATTCCTGGGCAACCTCTGGGACGGCATCAGCGACTGGGTGTTCTGGCACACGAAACCCGCCAATACGCTCGAAGACGGCAACGAACGCGACGCTGGCAAGGTCGAGACGGACTACGCTCTGGAGACCAACGCCTTCGCGGGCAACGTCTTCCACGACATTACGGGCAAGTATGGTGCGTTCAAGTCGTCGGGCAAGTGGCACCGCACGTTCGAAGAGTGTCGCGAGGTGCTCAGGCAGGTGCAAGCGATTGCCTGGGAACTGGGTATGGTAGCGGACAGGGCGGTAATGACAGACCCGGCCAACAGGAACTTCAGTCTGACCGCCGATTCACCCGCTCGCGAGCGGGGTGTGAAGTGCTTCGTGCCCTGGTCGTTGTATGCGATG
>CAZTGH010000154.1:0-11403 GCA_964612985.1 uncultured Pirellulales bacterium | reverse complement strand
GCCGGATTCTGTATTCTATAGGGAAACCGTCCGGGCCCAACTCCCCCTCAATGTCGATCGGTCGCCGGTCCCCGGGATCGTCGGCGGCCATCCCCGCCTGATTCCGAAAAAAAGCCGTTTCCAGGACAGAAACTGAGGCGACAGCGGTTCCTTTCGCGAGTATCCCTTGCATCCTGCGCCGATCTGCTGTATGATCCAACATGGTTACGGTTCGGAAGGACGTTATGACCTTTGGGCAAAGTCAATCCGGCTTGAATTGCAGCGTGCTGGTGCTCAACAAGCACTACATGGCCATCCGCATCATCGGGGTCAAACGCGCTTTTTCGCTGTTGTGTCGCGAACTGGCCGAGGTGATCTCGCTGGAGGAGGGGTCGTACGCCAACTATGATTTTCGCAGTTGGTGCGAGGTCAGTCAGTTCCGTCGCCGGTTCGAGCCGCACGTCCATGACTGGGTGTCCACCGTCAATTTCCACGTGGCGGTGCCACGCATCATCCGACTGTTGTTCTACGACCGTTTGCCTCGAACCGACGTCAAGTTCAACCGCCGGAACCTCTTCGCCCGCGACCGCAACCGCTGCCAGTATTGCGGCAAGCACTTCCCCACCAGCGAACTGTCTCTCGACCACGTCGTTCCCCGCAGTCTGGGCGGCAAGGCGACCTGGGAGAACATCGTCTGCGCCTGTACGCGCTGCAACGTCAAAAAAGGCGGACGCACGCCGAAACAGGCCGGCATGGACCTGTTCCGACAGCCGATCAAGCCCAAGCACAACCCGCTCGTCCGCATCCATCTGGGTCACGACCGCTACAGCTCCTGGAAGCAGTTCCTCGATCATGCCTACTGGTCCGTCGAACTGAAATAGGACCCCGGAGAAAGTAGGCCCCTCGTGCGATCCGTTCGTATGCGGAGAAGGTTCAAACAGGTGAACCGGACGTGTTCGAATCGACACGCGGCGCTCGGACACGCGATGAATCGCCCGAGAAGACCGTCGCCAAAGTGCGCCAGGCATTTCGACAATCAATGGAAAAACACCATCCGTAACCGCTGTCCCGCCGATGGCATCCCAGCCACGCCGTGGATATGACCGGCCGACGGAGCACATAGCCACGCGCTTGATCTTCTGGCGGAGTTGTGCGACAATCCCCGCCCTATGATAGCCCGGTGGTGTACCCTATGGTTCTTATGGTGTGTGCTGGCTCCCTCGCAAGTGAGTTGGGCGGCGGAACCGAACGAAGCGACGGCGCCGACGTGGATCGAATCGGCCAAGGTGGATTTGCGCGCGTTTCCCGATCGACTCAAAACCGATGCGAAGGCCGCCTTCACCCACCGCGACAATCTGGCAGCTCTCGCCTGGGCGGGACTGGCCAGCGTGGCGATGAACAACGGCAACGCGGACGACGACATCGCCGAGCATTTCGAGGAGCACGAGAGCTTCGGCAACTTCGGCAGCGAGGTCTTCGACTGGCTCGGTTCGCCCGCCCTCCACTTCCCAGTCACAGCGATCTGGTACGCCCTCAGTGCCGACCGACAGGATGAGCCCAACAGGCAGCGGGCGCTGACCATGTTCTCCGCTTTGGCGATCAACGGCATCGTCACCACGGGTCTCAAGGCCATCCGCGACAACGACCAGCCCGACGGGGAGATGTGGGCCTGGCCCAGCGGGCATACGTCCAGCTCGTTCACCGTCGCCTCCGTCCTGCACGAGTTCTATGGCCTGAAAATCGGCATCCCTGCCTACATCGGCGCCGGCGTTGTCGCCTGGCGGATGATGGACCAGGATGACCACTGGGCCAGCGACATCGTTTTCGGCGCCACGCTGGGCTGGGTCGTCGGGCACACCGTCGCGCGGAAGCACAAGGGGCCCGAGATCGCGGGGTTCGATGTGCTGCCCTACTACGGCACCCGCGAGGAACCCGCCATGGGGATCAGCCTGCTGCGCCGGTTCTGAGTCGGCCGCCTTTGACGCAACGTCAAACACAGCAGGAACGCTGCGTGGTCTTGCACCGGCATTTTCACGGACTACAGGCCCCCGCCGTTGGCCTCCCAAATGTCCCGCCTGACCACCCAGATCCCCGGCTGATAGGGTTTGACCTGAGCATGCTCGGGAATCCACAGCTTCTCCTTGCGCCGGCTCTCCACGTGCCCGTCGTAGAAGGCGAGATTGGCCGAGCCGTTGTGCCGGTACATGGTGGGCCCCCCGCAGCCGGCCTGTTTGTACTCGTTGACGCTGCCATCCTGACCCAACACGTCCCAGCCATCGATATAGTTCGCGCCGCTCCACTTGCTCCACCAGTCGTGCGCTTCGTTGAAGTGCAGCTTCTGCGCGGGCTGCCTGACGGTGGACATCTTGTATCCGAGTACATCCATGTCCATCGTCGCGGTCCACGACGGTTGCCCGACCGAAGGGTACCAGTCCTCGATGTTATACCCATAGCTGACCAGCGTACCGGTCGTGCTTCCGCTTTCCACATCGTACGCATGCTCCCACGCCTTCTGCCGGTCGCTGGGGCACTTGTACTTCTTGGGCGTCTGCACGATGGACTGATCCGGAAAGTCTTCGGCGCCTTCGTAGCCGATGTATGCGCGGAACTTGGTGTTGCCGGTCCACAGGGTGGTGCCCCGAGCCGTCGTGATCCGACACGGCACCGCCCAGTCGTCGTTGTTGGTGGCGTACAGACCGTTGGCCAGGGCCAGGCTGTGCAGGTTGTTCGCACAGACCATCTTGCGCCCCTGATCGCGGGCCAGGTTCAACGCGGGCATAAGAAGCGCCATCAGGATCGCGATGACGGCGATGACGACGAGCAGTTCAATCAGCGTGAAGGCGTGTCGTTTCATCCTCAGGCTCCCGGCAATAGGCCATTCTCACCTGTTCTCGAAAAACCGACGCACACACTTCTCCTCGACCATCCCTATGGGCGCCACCCATGCTCCTATGATACCGGTCTGCCGCCCCGAGATCAAGTGGCGACTATGTTTGTAGTGGCGTCGTAAGACGCTATATCCGCGACGAACGGCCTGACCGACTGCCAAGGTGAACCGGAAATGCCCTGGACGGATCTCCCATCCCCTGGTCCTCCAAACCTTCGTAACGCACTCGCTGGCCCTATTGAGGCCGATCCGCCCGGTTCACTGCCGCGGCGCAAAATAGAAAGCCATGTATTCAATGGCCGTTTCTCTATGTTCCGGCCCAAGCAGGTTCTCCACCTCGATGGACTCGGATTCGTGCCCGACTCTGTCGTAGACAGACAACCACACGCGCACCTTGTTCCGTTCAGGGACGGAACTCCAGATCGGCGGCATATCCACTCCATACCCACGCGGAGTCCTCCTGCCCAGGAAGTATTTTTGGATGATCCAGTCAATGCTATCCAGCAGATATCGCTCCCAGCGTACCGGATCCTTTCGCTGGTTGTCGTCACGTATACTCACGCAGCGCGCACTGTCCACCCAAGTTGTTCCCGGCGCGCGCACATAACGCGCCCAGATGGGATAACTCTCTTCAATAATAGGCCTTCTGAAGCAGATGACCCTTTGTGTGTCATCTCGACCGGTTTCTAATTCTTTGTCACCTTGAGCGGAGCGCAGCGGAGTCGAAAGGTCTGTCCCCGAAGAAGCCAGTCACTGGGTCCTTGTTCGGGCCGCCACCGCATTCCAACCGCACCCGCACGGACAGGATGCCCGCGACACGTAGACCCTGACGCGCCCATTACAAACATGCAGGCTCTCACGAGCCCACTACGAGCATGGTGGGCGGGGATTCGAGCTTGCATCGGGGGCAATCTTGGGCCACAATGGCGGTCCTGAGGAGTCTTCCTATCCGGCACTGGAGGTATGCAACCATGACGCAACTGGCAACCGTCCTTCTGATCCAGGTCTGTGCGCTGGCGGGCACGGCGTTGAAGCTGCCGACCATCGATATTCCCCTGCCGACTCTGAGCAGCGACCTGCGGGTGACCGAACTGCAGTGCGAATATCTCTGCAACCCGCTGGGTATCGACGTGGCACGACCGCGACTGAGCTGGAAGCTCGAATCCCCCTGGCGGGGGCAGAGGCAGACCGCGTACGAGATCCTGGTCGCCAGCAATGAGGCGTTGCTCAAGGAGAATCGCGCCGACCTGTGGAAGACGGGCAAGGTGGTGTCCGATCGATCGATCCAGGTACCCTATTCCGGCATGCCGCTGAGCTCCCGGACGCGCTGCTACTGGAAGGTGCGCGTCTGGGACAAGGACGATAAGCCCAGCCCATTCAGCGCGGTCGCGGTGTGGGAGATGGGTTTGCTCGCGCCGGAGGACTGGCGGGCGAAGTGGATCACCGCCCCGGAGGCGGATGATGAGGGGATGCCCCCGGCGCCGATCTTCCGCAAGAGCTTCGTACTCTCGAAGCCCCTCCGGCAGGCGAGGATCTACATCTGCGGGCTCGGCTATTACGAACTGCACCTCAACGGCGCCAAGGTGGGCGACCATGCGCTGGACCCCGCCTTCACCCGCTACGACCGGCGCGCGCTGTATGTCACATACGATGTCACCGAGCAGTTGCAGTCCGAGTTCAACGCGATTGCGGTCATCCTGGGCAATGGCTGGTACGACATGGATGCCGAAGCAGCGTGGAACTTCAACCAGGCCCCCTGGCGGACCAGACCGACGTTACGATGTCAGCTCGAAGTGACCTTTGACGACGGTTCGCAGCGCGTCATTGCCAGCGACGAGACGTGGCGGGTGGCGCCGAGCCCGATCGTGTTCAACTGTATCCGCAACGGAGAAACGTACGACGCGCGACAGGAGATTCCCGGCTGGGACACCGCGGACTTCCGAGACGAGAACTGGTCGCTGGCAAGGGCCAGCTCAGGACCTGAAGGGGTGCTCAGCGCGCAGATGATCCCGCCGATCAAGGTGGTCCGCACGCTCAAGCCGGTCAAGATCACGGAGCCCAAGGCCGGCGTCTACGTCTTCGACGTGGGCCAGAATATCTCGGGCTGGGCCCGCCTGAAGGTCTCGGGGCCGACGGCAACGAAGGTGGTGATGCGCTATGCCGAACGGTTGAACGACGACGGCACCATCGACCAGAAAGACATCGCGATGCACACCAAGAGCGGCCCATTCCAGACCGATACCTACATTCTCGACGGCAAGGGCACAGAGGTCTGGGAGCCTCGATTCGTCTATCACGGATTCCAGTACGTCGAGGTGACGGGCCTGCCCGATGAGCCCCAAGGCGACACGATCCTCGCACGCGTCGCCCACACGGCATTCGACCAGGCGGGCGTCTTCGAGTGCTCGAACGATCTGTTCAATAAGATCCAGCGCAACGCGCTCTGGTCCTACGTCGGCAACTTCCACGGATATCCAACCGACTGCCCCCACCGCGAGAAGAATGGCTGGACAGGCGATGCCCATCTGGCCGCCGAAATGGGACTCTACAATTTCCATTCTGCCGCCGCCTATACGAAATGGATGACCGATCTCAAGGACGAGCAGCGGGAAAGCGGAGAGCTTCCCGGGATCGTGCCGACCGCCGGCTGGGGTTATGCCTGGGGCAATGGGCCCGCCTGGGACAGCGCCTACGTGCTGATCCCCTGGTACTTGCACCTCTACCGCGACGATACGCGGATCCTGGCCGAGCACTACGAGCGGTTCAAACGCTACGTGGACTACCTGACGAGCAAGGCCGACAACGGCATCGTCTCGATCGGTCTGGGCGACTGGGTGCCCGCCACGACGGAGACGCCCGCCAAGGTCACCTCGACGGGGTACTACTATCGCGATGCGCTGATCGTCTCGAAGATCGCAGCGATGCTGGGTAAGAAGGAAGAGGCCTGCAAGTACTCCAACCTGGCGATGAGCATTCGCGACGCCTTCAACAAGGCCTTCTTCGACCCCGAGACCGGGCTCTACGCGGGGGGGACGCAGACCGCGATGGCCTGCGCCCTGTATCATGGGCTCGTGCCCCCTGCCGAGCAGCAAAGGGTGGTGAACAAGCTCGTCGCGATGATCGAGGCCAACGACAATCATCTCGACGCGGGCATCCTGGGCACCAAGTACCTGATCGATGCGCTGACCGCCAACGGGCGTGCCGATGTGGTCTACAAAATGGCGACGCAGACGACGTACCCGAGTTGGGGACACTGGATCGAGCAAGGCGCGACCACGCTCTGGGAGCAATGGGACGGCGGCGCCTCCCGCAATCACATCATGTTCGGGCATATCAGCGCCTGGTTCTATCAGGCGCTGGCGGGGATCAACCTGGATCCCGAGGCCCTCGGGTTCAAGCACATCGTCATCAAGCCGCAACTGCTGGGCGACTTGGCGTGGGTCCGCGCCAAACATGAATCGATGTACGGCACGATCCGGAGCGCGTGGGACATCAAGGATGGCTATTTCACGCTGAAAGTCGCCATCCCGGTCAACACCACCGCCACCGTCTACGTGCCCAGCGACAAGCAGGAATTCGCCGACGAGGGGCCCGACTATATCCATACCGGCGACCACGTGCGATTCGATCGCCTGGAGGACGGCTACGTCGTATTCGAGGTCGATTCGGGAGCGTACGAATTCCGATCGAAGCTACCCCGGTAAGCACCCCGAGAGGAGTACCTTGTGAGAGCAACGCTTCTGTACATGACCCTGCTCGCAGCCAGCCACGTGACCTGTATCACAGCAGCGGCAGACGATGCTTCGGCACTCGGCATCAACCTGGCGGGCGTGACCTACTGGTCCTCGGAGATCGTCTTCGTGGACCTGTTCAAGCACTCGCAGACGTTCAAGAGCCAGGCGCCGGGCAAGAGCTACGGTCAGGGCGGTCCGCTCGACTTGACCGAGAACGGCTGGGTGCGCTCGCTGGCGCCGGGAGGCCAGTTCGCCGATTCCATCGTCCTGAGCCGACCCAGGCTAGGCTACCCTGAAGGCGTCTACACCTGCCTTTATGACGGGCAAGGCAAGGTCTCGTTTGCGCATGGGATCGAGACCGTCGACGAGAAGCCCGGTTCCGTCCGCATCCGTGTGACGGCAGACCTGAACCTGCTGAGCTTGCGCATCACGGAGACCGATCCGAGCGACCCGGTCCGCAACATCCGCGTGATCCTGCCCGGCTTCGAAGAGACCTATGACACGCAGCCCTTCCATCCCGCCTTTCTCCAGCGTTGGCAGCGGTTCAGCACGCTGCGTTTCATGGACTTTCAGCGGACCAACGGCTCGGAGCAGACCGACTGGGCGGACCGCGCAACGCCGGCGTTCCAGACCCAGGGCACGGATGCAGGCGTCGCGCTGGAGTACCTGATCCGGCTGAGCAATACGCTCGACGCCGATCCGTGGTTCTGCATGCCGCACCTGGCGACCGACGACTACATCCGCCGTTTTGCGCAGAGGGTCAAAGCCGAACTCGATCCCGAGCGCAGGATCTACATCGAGTATTCGAACGAATGTTGGAACGGCATCTTCGCCCAGGCCCGCTACTGCCGGGACAAGGGCAAGGAGCTGGGGCTCAGCGACAACGACTATCAGGCGCAGTTGCGCTACTACTCGCAGCGGGCGGTGGAAATCTTCGGCATCTGGGAAGAAGTCTTCGGCGCCGCCGACCGCCTCGTGCGCGTGCTGGCTTCCCAGAGTGCGAACCCGTGGACCAGCGAACAGGTAATCGATTTCGACCAGGCCTACCGACATGCCGACGTGCTCGGCGTCGCCCCCTACTTCGGCAACGCGCTGGGCGATCCGAAGAAACAGGACGAAGTCGCGGAGATGACCGTGGACGAGGTCCTCGACAAATGCGCCGAGTACATCGCCAAGGGCAACGAGACAATCGCCCGGCAGGCCCAACTGGCGACACGGCGCGGTCTGCGACTGGTCGCCTACGAAGGCGGTCAGCACCTTGTCGGTCACGCCGGCGCAGAGAACAACGAGAAGCTGATGGAGCTGTTCCACGCCGCCAATCGCCACCCGCGCATGAAACAGCTCTACCTCAATTACCTGGCGGGCTGGAAACGGAACGGCGGCACCCTCATGGCCATCTTCAGCTCAACGGGCACCTACTCCAAGTGGGGCTCCTGGGGCCTGCTCGAATACCACCGCCAGCCCCCCGCCGAGGCCCCCAAATACCAGGCCGTCCTCGAATTCCTCAAAGAAAATCCGAGGTGGTGGTAGTGCTGAGGCGCCGCACAGCCTGACCCGTTTCGACGCAAACGGTGCTCACCGGCATTCCCAGGTGCGCCCAGGACCCCAGCTATGGCCTATTTCTTCGTCGAGAGATTGATGATTGTGGCCACAACAATGAGCAGAAAAAAGGTCAATGATCCCTTGACTACGATGGAACGCGCCAAAGATGGTTCGCCGGGCCGCAGCAACTCCACAATCGCAGGTCGTCCTCAGGTTCCTCGACACCGACCGGAAATGGTGGTAGCATACGGCAGGCAATCCGGTGGGCGTCTTGGCGCGAAGCTGGCTTGCGTCGGACGAGCCGAGTTCACAGTCAATCGATATACAGGGAGGACCACTATGAAGGCTTTCCATGTCGCGTCTCTTGTTATGCTCTTCGCGGTGGCGGTTTCGGCGCGGGAGTATCATGTATCGGTCAACGGCAGCGACGGCAATCCGGGTTCTTCCGAGGCGCCGTTTCGGACGATCTCGAAGGCGGCCCAGGCAGCCCAGCCGGGAGATGTGGTCACGGTGCACGAGGGGGTGTATCGCGAACGCGTGACTCCGCCCCGGGGTGGGACCTCCGACGCGGAACGTATCGTGTACCAGGCAGCGGACGGGGAGAAGGTCGTCGTCAAGGGCTCCGAAGTTGTCACAGGCTGGGAGAAGGTGCAGAACGACACATGGAAGGTCACCATCGCGAACGAATTCTTCGGCGACTTTAATCCGTACAATGATCTGATTGCCGGCGACTGGTTCAACGGCAGGGGCCGGGACCATCACACCGGCGCCGTCTATCTCAATGGGCATTGGCTCATCGAAGCAACCCAGCTCGACGATGTGCTCAAACCGATCGGACAGGCCTCCGGATATGGGCCCGGAGACGGGGATTACCTGCTGAACGTCGCCTGGCTGCAACCGAAAGGCGCCGAAAGAGTGCCGGCGGCTGCGTTCTCTGCCCAGGAAGGCGTCCAGAAGGCCGACTGCTCGGAGGGCGGCCAGTGCATCGGCTGGGTCAACGCAGGGGACTGGACTCGATACGAGCAGGTGGATTTCGGTCAGGGCGCCGAGCAGATCACGATTCGGGCGGCATCGGTCACAACCGGCGGAACCATTGAAGTCCGCCTGGACGCACCGGACGGAAAGCTCCTGGGCACCTGCACGGTTCCCAACACCGGGGGCTGGCAATCCTGGCGTTCGTTCGAGACGAAGATCGAGCCCGTCGACGGGACGCGGACGCTTTACCTTGTATTCAGAAGCCCACAGTCGGAGCCCTCGGATGTCCGGCTCTGGTTCGCGAAGGTGGATGAGACGAACACCACGATCTGGGCGCAGTTCGGGGACATCAATCCGAACGATGCGGAGGTGGAGATCAACGTACGTCAGACAGTGTTCTATCCCGCCGAGCCCGGGGTCGATTACCTCACCGTGCGGGGATTCACGATGATGCACGCCGCTACGCCTTGGGCGCCGCCAACGGCCGAGCAGATCGGCCTGATCGGCACGCACTGGAGCAAGGGCTGGGTCATCGAGGACTGTGATGTCCGCTATTCGACGTGCGTCGGGATCACACTGGGCAAGTATGGTGACCAATGGGACAACACCTCCGCCAATACCGCGGAGGGATACGTCAAGACGATCGAGCGGGCGCTCGAGAATGGCTGGTCCAAGGAGAATATCGGGCATCACGTCGTGCGGAACAACCGAATCTCCCACTGCGAACAGGCGGGTCTGGTGGGCAGCCTGGGCGCGGTCTTCAGCACGATCCGCGACAACGACATCCACGACATCCACGTGCGACAGCTTTTCACGGGCGCCGAGATGGCGGGCATCAAGATCCACGCCGCCATCGATTGTGAGATCAGCAGCAATCACATCTACCGCACCTGTCGGGGCATCTGGCTGGACTGGATGGCGCAGGGCACACGGGTGACGCGAAACCTGCTGCACGACAACGCCACGAGCGAAGACCTCTTCGTGGAGGTCAACCACGGACCCTTCCTGGTCGACAACAATATCTTCCTTTCGAACCGTTCGCTGTTGGATGTCTCGCAAGGCGGAGCCTATGCGCACAATCTCTTCGCCGGTCACATCGCGCCGCATCCGGAATTGAACCGCGAGACCCCCTTCCACGAGCCCCATACCACCGAAGTCGCGGGCCTGCTCAACATCGTCGGGGGCGACAATCGGTTCTACAACAACGTCTTCGTCCATCCGAGCGGCCTGGCGGTCTACGACGAGGCGGCCCGGCCCGTATTTGCGGCAGGCAACGTCTATCTCAACGGTGCCGTGCCCTACCGGAACGAGACGAATTCCCTCGTGCGGACGACAGTCGATCCCGACATCGAGCTCACCCAGGACGGCAAGTCGGCGACCCTGCACATCACGGTCGGTCCCTCGTGGCAGGTGCCGCTTACCGAGCCGGTCACCACGAGGCGCCTTGGCACCGCCGCCGTCTCCAAGGCCGCCTACGAGAACCCCGATGGCACCCCGCTGACGGTCGACACCGACTATTTCGGGCAAGAGCGAAATTCCGAGAATCCGTGCCCCGGACCGTTCGTCCACTTGAAGGACGGCCGATTGACGTTGAAGGTGCGGTAGTCCGATCCGAACCATATTGAATGAGCACCCTGAATCACAGCTTTGGAGACAACATGTTTCACCAATCTTTCATTTGCCTCGCCATTTGTGTCGGACTGGTTGCACCTGGATGGGCCAACAGTCCGTTGACCTGTACCTCGCCCGATGGACAAAACGTCATCGCCGTCAAGCTCGTCGAAGGTGAACCGCAGTATGACGTGACGTATGCAGGCCAGGCCGTGATCCGCGATTCGGCGCTGGGGTTGAACCTGGACGACGCGCCGTTTAGCGCCTTTCAGATCGTCGGCAGCGAAGCGGAATCGGTGGATACGAGTTGGCGACCGGGAGTCGGCGAGCGGGAGGTCGTACGCGACCGTTACAACCACCTGACCATCGAACTGCGGGAAAGAGCCGAACCGAGACGCCGACTGCACATCGAGTTCCGCGCATATGATGAGGGTGTCGCGTTTCGGTATGTACTACCTGCGCAACAAACCCTGAACGGTGCAACCGTATCAAGCGAGGCGACGGAATTTCGTTTTGCCGACGATTTCGGCGCGTATCCGATTCCGTGGACCGAGGCGCATTACAGCGAGACGCCCACGCCGATCAGCGAGTGCAAATCGGCACTGATCCCCCTGACGATCGAACTGGGCGACGGCGCGAAGGCGACGTTGATCGAAGCCTACGTGGCGAACCAGC
>CAZTGH010000153.1:5193-11454 GCA_964612985.1 uncultured Pirellulales bacterium | reverse complement strand
GTAGCGTAGAACACTATGCCATGCCAAGGCCACTTCCTCCAGCGCAAATACACCTCATGGCGTGGGAGCAGAGGCGTGATGAAATCGAGCGGGTCATTGACCGTGTCGAGAAATCAGTTGACCGCAGAGAACTCGACCGCGGGTTTCGAAAGCAGTGGTACCGGTGTCAGGCGGTGCGACTGAAACGCGAGCACGAACTCGCAAAGGCGCAAAGGAAAGAGCAAGCCGACGTCAGATCGGCGAGCATAGAGGTAATGAAAATGGAGAAGAAAAACAGAGGAAGCAGGCAGGCTTTGGGTGCTTCCCATCATTCCGCATGGTCCGACCCAATACTTCACGGACCTGAGATTGCGGCAGTTCAGGAACACCGAGAATCCACACGACCACGTGGATTTCGACAGCGACAAGGGCCGACAGATGTGTGAGCAGGCCGGCATTGTGGTGTGCAAGGAGTGTCAGATGGCGGCCATCATTTGGCCCGCAGTGGACAGGAAGGAGCTTCGCTGCATAAACTGTCTGGCGTTGATTGTGCCGCGGGTGGTGCTATGAGGGATTCGGCATCAGTCAATAGGCGGTCATCTGAGGAAACCCTTGGGCCATGCCTTGATACGAGCGCCACGATAATGGATGGTCGCTCCAGGGGTATGCTGCTGGAAGCCGATACCGCCCTCATACGGAGGCCTGAGCTTGTCTGTCTTGCACACCTTCTCGCCATTGACGAGGACCATGGCGTTTGGTCCATCGCTAAAAATCTGCATGAGAAACCACTGCTCATCCTGACTGACGACCCGTTGGGCGGGTGCGATACCATAGAGGCTGCCGGTGGGATTGGTGCTGCCTGGCGCGTTGAAGCATTGCACTTCAACGCGCCGTTCACCGCAGTTGAAGAGTACGCCGCCGTTTCCGTTGATGGCAGTCTTGACCCACACTTGAAGCTCAAAGGGGCTCCCAAACTGCTGCTTTGTGATGGCCTGGCCATCGCCCCCTTTGCCGGTGAGCGTGTTGTCGCTGATCTCCCAGTCCGCCTCACCGCGCACCTGTAATCCATCGATGCCGGATTCCAGAAGGTTGGTCCAGCGTTCCCCGCCCGGCAGCGGGCGGATGCTGATGTTTCGAAAGTACGCGCGGCAGCCCATATTCTCAATGCCGATAAAGCCTTTGCGCAGCCTGTACCTGAGGGCTTCGTTCTTTTCCATGTTGATGTCATGGATGAGCGTTCCGTTGAGCGTAACGCGAAGCCGAGGCCAGTCGCACTCGATTTCACATTGGTTCCATTGGCCGGAAGGGCGGTTGGCAATACTGAGCGGAGCTGCTGCATCGTAGATGGCGCCCGGAGAGCGGGTGCCATACTCTTTCTGGTCGTGTCGTAGATGGAGTTTGAATCCGAGTTTGGCACCGGGTCCGTCGAGCGGTGTATGAATCAAGACGCCGCCTTCGTACCATCCTTCTGTCTGGTATTCAAAACAGAGCACGAAATTCTCATACTGGTGTTCGCTTCGAAGCCACGAAGGATATGGCCTGGCTCCTGTCGTGTAGATGGCCTGGTCCTTGACGGTGAAAGCACCCGGCGCTCCCACGGCTACCCATCCCGTAAGGTCTTTTCCGTTAAATAGAGGGGTGAAGCCTTCTGCTGCCGGCCGAGCTGCAACAGGCAGACAACACAGAATAACAGTGCATAGATGGATGCATCTTCTTGTCACGAATCTCTCCTTACCCGGGACGCTTTCCCTCTGGGGTCCGACGTCGAAAGCTCCACCGGCGCTGTCGGCCAACCAATACCGGAGCGAACAGTCGCCCGTACAGTACACGGCACAGGACGATTTGGCAACCGAACTTCCCTTGGTGCACGTCCGTCGAGAGCCTGCCCGGGGCTGGACCCTTTCGCAAGCAGCGGTACCAGGGATTCGCTGCTGCGAAGGCGGTTCGTTTCTTCGGGCGAACCGCCATCGACGCGGTGCCCGGAGGTGATGGGAATGGCAGACAGCAGATGCGCGGGCAACTTCCTGCTGGGCGAGTGTTTCGCGGATATCAGATGCCGCCACGGTCATGAGGTACGGCTCTTCAATATCGGCAGAGACCACTTCGTGGTGTGCGACAGTTGCCGTACGTACATGCACGTGGGCTCGAATCTCATGAGCAGTTGGCGGCGGGAAGACAAAGCACTCTGGCGACGGAACAGCGACAGCGTGGAGGGCTATGAACTGGTCGAGTGAACAATCTGAGGGGGCTACGCACTGCTCCATGCTCTCCTGTGAGGCGCTCTCCTGGGACCGAACATCCAGTAATTCGTTGAACCGCTTCGGTTCAACACTCCCGCAGAGAGTTGATTTTGCCGCCGCTGGGGGGCCGAACTTTCCGCCGACCGCTAATTGAGATTTGCGATTTTCAATGATTCGGGCTCCAGGTATTCGCCCCGATGGATTTCTCTGCGGAAAATCGCGAAATCCCTTACGCGGTTCGGCAGAACGTCCATCTCCACCCGGGCGCTGGCGGCAAAATCAAAGCCGTGCTTCCACCTTCTCATCTAATAGGGATACCCGCCCACCGTCCCCCCAGGAATCAGCAGAAAGAAATGCATCTCCTGATTCCAAACCTGGACCACCCAGGAGTCTATCTCCAGAGGAGAGGAGATTCCTGACGGATATCATTGCCCGGCCGCTCTCGACGACGGTCTCTCGCTACCATCGGCTGAACCTGTCCCGCCGCCGCGGCAACGCGGTGCGAGAATCGCTCGACTCTGCCGACCTGATTGAGCGAGTCACCATCGCCACCCGCTCGGGCCAGATCGTGCTGTTCCGGCTCTCTGGCGCCAGCCGGGCCCTCTGTTCGACGCTCGGGATCGACCCCGGCCCCAAGCCGCGCGGAAGCCTCGAACATATGTTCTGGGTGGACAAGACGGTCAGGCACTTCGAGAAGGACGGCTACGAGACGACACGCGAACACCCCGTCAAGGGCAACGGCGCCGTTGACATTTTGCCCCGTCGCCCTGGTGAAAAAGTCGCCGTCGAGATCGAGACGGGCAAGTCCGACACGAAGGAGAATCTGACCAAGATTGCCCACGCGGGCTTTGATCGTGTCGTGCTGGTGGCCACATCACCCGCTGGAAGTGAGGCCTGCCAGAAGGCGATGGAGTCTGTTTCAAGCGATCTGCCGGTGCAGTTGCTGACGTGGTTGGATGTGTCCTAAGGTGTGCAGGAGAGAGAATCGGGCCGCGCATCGGAAGACATGCGCCATGCTGCTAATCAAGTGGACCAGGAAAGTTTGAATGAGCGGGGTTTGTGCAGCGGACGTCGGTTTCCTATAATGCGATGGGTGTGTGAGGCCAGGTTATTGAGATTTGTATCGTGGGCATGGTGGACAGGACACATAGAAAGGGTGATCCTATGGAGAACGGGACGAGATGGTCCAAAGCAAACGACATCAGGCTGTCACGTCGAGGCTTTCTAAAAGGGGCGGCTGCAACCGCCGTGTGGACGGCTGGTTTGCGGACCGGTCTAGCATCGAGTGATTCTGTCGCGAAGAAAAGGCCGAATGTCTTTTTCTTCTTTGCCGATGACTGGGGCCGCTATGCCGGTGTGTACGATTCCTCCGGACCCAATAGCGCCTTGCAGACACCTGTGATGGACCGATTTGCGCGCGAGGGGATTCGTTTCAACAACGCCCACGTCACGGCGCCGTCTTGCACACCATGCCGCAGTTCCTTGCTCTCCGGGCAGTATTTCTATCGCACGGGTCTGGGCGCCATCTTGCAGGGAGCCCGATGGGACGCGGCCATCCCGAGCTACCCACTGTTGCTGCAAGACGCCGGTTATCATATTGGATATACCTACAAGGTTTGGAGTCCGGGATCTCCTGTAGACGCACCCTACGGGGGTAAGGCCCGCGAATACGCCAAAGCCGGTCGTCGATTCTGTGCCTTCTCGCAGAATGCGACGAAACTGGTAGCGGCGGGCAAATCGCCGGATGAGGCAAAACACGAGATCTATGACGAGGTTATGCAAAACTTCGACGCGTTTCTCGCCGATCGTCAGCCGGATCAACCGTTTTGCTATTGGTTTGGACCCACCAACACGCATCGCAAGTGGGTCCAGGGCTCCGGCAAGGCCCTCTGGGGTCTGGACCCCGACGATTTGAAAGGGAGGATGCCGAAGTTCCTGCCGGATGTGCCCGAGATTCGCGAGGATATGTGTGACTATTTCGGTGAGGTGCTGGCTCTCGACCAAATGTTCGGTCTGTTCCTCGACAAACTCGAGGCGATAGGAGAGCGCCAGAACACCTTAATCGTAATGAGCGGAGACCATGGCATCCCGGGTTTTCCGCGCGGCAAGTGCAATCTGTACGACTTGGGGACCCAGGTTCCGCTGTTCGTGCAGTGGGGCGCGAGAGCTCCCGGTGGGCGAGTCGTGGAGGATTTTGTGAACCTGATGGATTTGGCCCCCACGTTCCTTGAGGCCGCCGGAGAACCGGTGCCGGAGTGTATGACGGGACGCAGCATTGTACCTCTGCTGGTCTCGGAGAAAGAAGGCTGGATTGACCCTACGCGGGATTACGTTGTCACCGGGCGCGAGCGACACGTCGCCAGAGCTCGGGAAGGGAGTCTACCGTATCCTCAACGTGCCATTCGCACGCGCGATTTCCTGTATATCCGCAATTTTGCGCCGGATCGCTGGCCCATGGGGACGCCGACCGGACTCGATGACCCGACAACGGAGCCGACCTTCGAACAGGTAAGAGAGGACACGTTCGTCTGTTTTGGTGATCTCGACGCCAGCCCTACCAAGGCATGGATGGTGAAGCATCGCCAGGATCCTCAGTGGCAGGAGCACTGGCAGCTTGGCTTTGGGAAGCGGCCTGCCGAAGAACTGTACGATCTGCGCCGTGACCCCGATCAAATGCATAATGTCACCGCCGACCCAGGCTATGCAGAGGAACGCGCCAACTTGTCGAAGAGGTTGATGGATATCCTACGCGCGACCGGAGATCCCCGTGTCCAGGGGGATGGCCTTACCTTCGAGCGACCACCCTTCGTCTCCCAATAGGTAGATCCCTTCGCATTGTGTCGAGGACGACAGGACGTGAGTTTGCAGACGGTCGCGTTGGGACGAAGACCGCCTCCATATTAGGCCGAGGAAAGGAGCGTAACGATGAACGAGAACCGGACACATCCCGCCACCCCGGCTGCACTTGGTCTCGCCATGCTGCTGACCTTGCTCGTCCTGACGGGTGTAGCCCGTTCGCAAGAGGAGCCCGTTCCCGGATTCGAGGTTGGCCCACGGATGGACAGGATCGTGCCGAAGCGGTTCATCATCGATCCTCCCACTATCGAGAACTTGGGTTTCCGGTGGTACATCGAAGGGGACAGCAATCGAAATGCCTCGGTTGCCGTTGCCTTCAGAGAGAGAGGCCAGGCGCGTTGGAGAGAAGCTCTACCGATGCTGCGCGTGCACCATGAGGTCTCGAACCAGAAGTATGGGCCGTATCGTACGGGGAATCTGTTCGCCGGCAGTGTGTTGTTCCTGGAGCCGGCGACGGAGTACGAGGTGCGGCTCACGATGTCCGATCCGGACGGGGGCGCGCCGGCCGAGCCGCACATCGTTACGGTGTCGACACGGGCCGAGCCCAAAGCATTCGAGGGGGGTCGGACGATCCCGGCGACGCCCGAGAATGGATTGATGCCGGCGGTCGAGGAAGCGGAGCCAGGGGACATCATTGTGCTTGGTCCGGGTGTGTACTCGGGACCATTCGACCTGAGCAAATCGGGCACTCCAGATAAGCCCATCGTCTTTCGCGGTCCCGCAGACGGGGAAGCCATTCTGGAGGGCCAGGGAGTCGACAGCCGATCGAGGATTGTAACGCTCAACGGCACCCACCACGTGTATTTCGAAGGGCTGACCTTTCGAAATGCCCATACGGCCATCTACGCCGCCAGGCCCGGCGGTTCACAAGGGCTGGTCGTCCGCCGATGCAGAATCCACGATGTGGTGTACGGAATCAACACGGGCTGCGAGAATTCCACAAACTGGTACATCGCGGATAACGAGATCGTCGGTATCAATCCGACCTGGTATCCCCGGCCATCTGAGACCTACATGAGCCCCGGCCATACGGGCATCAACGTGTACGGTCGCGGCCATGTGATCTGCTACAACCGCATCACGCGGTTCAGCGATGCCGCCGCAATTTATAACTTCGGTCCGCCGGTCGAGGATCTCGAAAAGCACTGCGTGAACGTCGACTTTTACAACAACGATCTATCCTGGG
>CAZTGH010000153.1:0-5093 GCA_964612985.1 uncultured Pirellulales bacterium | reverse complement strand
GATCTCGAAAAGCACTGCGTGAACGTCGACTTTTACAACAACGATCTATCCTGGGCTCAGGACGATACCTTCGAAGCGGACTATGGCTGTCATAACGTGCGGTTTTACCGAAATCGCTGCTACAACACGCACACGGGCATGTCCACGCAGCCGTTCTACGGAGGGCCGGTCTATCTGATCCGCAACGAACTGTACGCGATTACCCGGCTCAGCTACAAGCTGAACAACTACCCAGCCGGAATTCAGGCGTACAACAACACCTCTTGCTGCGCCGGCCCAGGCTTCTGCCCGCCGCCCATCTGGCAGAATGGGCATTTTCGAAACAATCTGTTCATGGGCGCGGGCGGATATGCCCTGGAATCCGGCTCGCCCACACCGTACAGCACCATGGACTACAACGCCTATCGGCGCAACGAGCCCGATCGGCTGATGAAGTGGACGAGCTACGATGGTGACGTGGGCCGGTACAATTCGATCCCGGCCTTCTTCCAGGCCACAGGCTTGGAAGAGCACGGGCTTCTGGCGGATTACGACGTCTTTGTCAACGCTGGACCGCCGGAACAGGGGCAGACATGGCATCCGGGTGAGTCTGACCTGCGGCTTAGAGAGGGCTGCGAAGCGATCGACGCTGGCGTTGTTCTGCCCCAGATCACCGACGGGTTCACCGGCAAGGCGCCGGATCTGGGCTGCTACGAACTGGGGAGCGAGCTGCCGCACTATGGGCCGCGGGTGTTTTGAGGAGAGCCAGGTAATGCTCCTTAGGGAGAAGGGCATGCTGGGTCGCTTCATCGCCCAGGGAGCGGTATTACCTTCACTCTCCGAAAATGAATCTCGTTACCTTCTGATGTCAGGCATATCTTGCCGCTTCTCGGGGTACAACCTGTAGCTTTGTTCACCTCTGTGCCGTTGATAACGAGCGTGACGGTATCTCCTTCTGCGATGATCTTATACGTATTCCACTGACCCGGCGGCTTCTCAACAGCCTGGGTCTTCTTGAGGTTCGTCAGGTTGCCAAATGTGTCGTGGTCAATTGTACGAGTTCGGTCAGCGGGACCGGCGAGTTCGTATCCATCGAGACCCCAGAAGTCTCCAGCATCCCCGGCGTTGAGTTGGGCTTCAAGGCTTTTCGGCCAGACCGCGTGCTCACCCGTCATGCGAAGTAATACTCCTGCCTTGCCCGGTTCCTTCTCGGACGGCCATCTCCATTCAAGCGTGACCAGGAAGTCGTCGAAATCTGCCTTGGAGTACAGGTACCCCAATGGCGTGCCGCTGCAGACGAGAATGCCTTCTTCCTCTGTCCAGACATCCTGCAATTGAGATTCAGGGTCAGACGAATACCATGACCAGAGTCTACCGTCGAGCATTGAGCCGCCTGTGCTGTGGTTCTGTTCGGTGGTGCAGCCGGTACAATACACACACGCCGACAGGATCAAGGACACATGGAGTGAGCGTTTCATCGTCTCTCCTATATCAACGGAGGTTCTAATGCGCCTGACTTGATCAGTCTACTGAGGTACTCCCGGTTGTCTAGACCAGAATCTTAATTCTTTAAGATAGTATTCTGTAGTAGTAGCCTCTTCTTTCTTTTTGCTTCCTTTTTCTTTCTTGTTACCACCGGTTACATTGTTACTTTCGGCGTCGCCGGTGCCGAAGTGGACCTCGGCGGGCGTGCGATAGCCCAGGCTCTGGTGCGGACGAGCTGTGTTGTAGAAGCGAAAGTATTCGCCCAGGCCGGACCGGGCCTCATCGACGCCTTCATAGTCCCTCAGGTAGACCTCCTCGTACTTGACGCTCCGCCAGAGCCACTCGGTGAAGATGTTGTCGAACGCCCGCCCGCGACCGTCCATGCTGATCGAGACGCCCGCTTCGGTCAGCGCATCGATCCAGCTGCCGCTGGTGAACTGACTGCCCTGGTCCGTGTTGACGATCTGGGACCGGGCCGTCCGCATCGCCTCCCGTAAGGCCTCGACGCAGAACCACGCCTCCAGCGTCGTCGAGGGACGCCACGACAGCACGTACCGGCTGAACCAGTCCAGGATCGCCACCAGGTACGCAAAGCCCTGCCGAAGGCGGATGTACGTGATATCCGAGGACCACACCTGGTTGGCATGATCGATCCGCAGACCCCGCAGCAAATACGGATACACCCGATGCTCCGGACCGCCCGGAACGCTCAGCCGAGGCTTCGGATAGAGCGCCTCCAGGCCCATGAGCCGCAGCAAGCGACGCACCCGGTTGTGACCGATCCGAAACCCCTGCCGCTGCAAACAGGCCGTCATTCGCTCGACTCCATAGAACGGTGTCGCCGTGTACTGCTCGTCGAGCCGTCGCATCACCCACAGGTCCTCGGCCTTCGTCTTGGCCGGCGGATAGTACAGCGTGCTGCGCGGCACGGAGAACAAACGACATTGCTCTCGTACGCTCAAAGGACACCCCACCGATGCGATCATGCCTCGACCCCGCTCGAGGGGCCAAGACCGAGCTTTTTTTTCAGGTACTCCACTTCCATCCGCAGCCGCCCGATCTCCTCATAGAGCCGGGCCTCCCGCTGCCGGTGGTCCTCGGACTTCACCTGCCGGGCATCGGACAGCACTTCCGGCAGACGCGCCAACGCCTGCGACTTCCGCTTGCCCACCTGCGAGGGGTGAATCGCGTGCGCACTGGCGATCTCGTTGACCGTCTTGTGACCTGCCATCGCCTCGACTACCACCCGCGTCTTGAACGCACCGCCGTGACGCCTTCGCTGTGTCATGATAACCTCCTGTCGGACGCTACCCTACCACAGCAACACGACCTTATCCACTGATCCAGAAAAGCGCGAGTATTATAGTGGAATACTCCGCGTATCATGCGCAGTGATTCGCGTCATGATCTTGTGCAGTCCGAGAGTATTGTATGTTATCATAACTATCTCTTTTCATTGATAGGCAGATGCGGGTGGTTTCTTCGTGTCCTTAATATGTTTGAACGCTCTATGGCAGGTAGAGTGATCCACTCTTCAAGGGTCCAGACATGATCGGCCAAACCAGCAGACATCGCCGGGGTCCAAGGCGGGCCCCAGAGGTGCCGCCCGGTGCTTGCTGGCGAAGTGCCCGGACCGGCCAGCAGAAACTGTAGCTGCATCCGAACCGACCCTGCCCCCATGAAACGCGAGCTTGATACGGTGGTCACAGCCGACTCACAAGGCGTCCTTGCCTGCTTCACCCATAAGGTTCAGTCCTTATTTCAGTTCACATTGTGCCCTTTCACAGCCAGCAAACACACTGACCGGTACCAGTTTCCCGGAGCCCACAGGGCCACTCTATGCTTGTTGGTCCGTGTGTTGTTCTTCCGCGACGTAGGCCCTCAAGACGGCAGTAGCCTCGGTTAGACTAACCCCTGTCTCATCACGGTAGAGCTTTACAGCTTCAACGATTGAAATGTCTGGTTCACTACATATCGCTCGTACTTGCGAGGAAGGCTTCGGAAGGGACGCAATGTCTATTTCTTTGCTACGACGTAGTAGAGCCAAGGCACCGACGAATCCCAATCCAACACCTGCAAGCAGGCCACGCCAGAAGGACGGTATACTCTCAATCGCAAGGCCGACTCCTATGCAAATTGCCGAAGCCACCAGGTATGCCACGAGAAGATAGGGGGTATCCCGAAATGAGAAATCACTGGGAACAAATGACCTACTCTTCTTCACAAGTGTTCTCCTCAACTATAATTCAAGATTCACCATTTAACTCCATAATCGGTGCTCCTGCACACCGCACTGTCAATGATACCCCAATAGGGACAGTCATTTCAACGCTTCTGGCCATCAACACGGCCAATACGCGTGCCAGAAAGGCCCCAGGACACACCGATTCGCTAAGAATCCAACATTGGGGCACTCCTTCGACGCGCCTCGACCAGCAATTTCTCGCTATCCGTCCAGAATTTCGCTCCGTTGCCGGTCATCCTGCCCTCGTGAGTTCTGGGCTTGCTCTCAATTGGGCGAGGCGACCAAGAATCTCACGAAAGAGTGTCCTCGTCACAGCCGCCTCCGCCATCTGGAATACCGCGTACCGGGAATGGCTGACCACCTTGGCACCGATCTTAATCAGCTTCTCCCGTAGCGTCGTCAGCGCCCATTCCTTGACTGACTTGGGTAATGCCAATCGCCTCAAGAAGTTGCCCAAGTTGTAGGCCAAGGCGAACAACTGAAGGCGGACTTGATTATCGACGAAATCATGACACGACAACCTTGTCCAGTTGAATGCATATTTGCCTTCTTTGATCCATTGCTCGGCTGTGCCACGTTTGTTGTAGAACCTCACCACGTTGCTGGACTTCCAGCGTAGGTTCGTCAGGATGAACCCGACTCATGGAAACAGTGAAGTTGTCCCGGTTGCCGTGGGAATTCGACCTGCGTCCGGGTAACGTTAGATCAAGGTTATGCGACGGCCTCCTCGGTGCCAATAAGGTCTCCTAAGGCATTGATCAGCAATAGCATCTCACGGTAGCCTCGGATTCGATGAAACAGATTCCCGGTTCCCCTGTGGCGTGCGTCCGTGAGACGATCAGGTTCCAGATGTCCACGACGGTCCAGCATGCGTCGTTCGCATGATCGGCCGGCAACAGGTCGGCGAGTGTACAGGCGTGTGGTGGCACGGTCTTGGGGATGACGTACCGGTCGCCGGTACGGGGATTCTGCACGATGTGGGGCCGATCGGGGTTCTCATGGAGATCGGCCATGAAACGGTCCGTGACCTTGACGGAGAGGTTGAAATTCTCAAAAGCGGTCGAGTCGTCTTTGGCGGCAATGAAGGCGAGGATATCCGGATGATGCACGGACATCATGCCCATGTTGGCCCCGCGGCGAAACGCGCCTTGTTGGATGGCCCTGGTGGCCGAAGCGAATACGCTCATGAAGCTCAGGGGCCCAGACGTGGTCCCGCCGGTGGAGGATACCACATCACCGGTGGGGCGCAATTCGTCGAACGCAAAGCCGGTTCCACCGCCTGCCTTTTGGACCTGGGCGGTTTGCTTGAGGGCTTCGAAGATCCCGTCAATACTGTCGGGCACCGGCAGCACGAAACACGCGCTGAGCATTCCTCCCTCGCGGC
>CAZTGH010000152.1:0-11489 GCA_964612985.1 uncultured Pirellulales bacterium | reverse complement strand
ATCACCGATCAGGACCGGAGCTATAAAGGGGGCACCCCCTTCGATATCAGTTCGCATCAATGGATGCGCAGGGAGTTTGAAAAAGATCTCTTCTTCATCTGGGATGAATGTGCGTGGAAGTTCCAGAATGGCACCGGAAAAAGCCATTGGCAGGAGTACGCCACCCACATCCAGGGGCATGGCCACCTGGGCAACATGTACCCCAAATACCGATACGGAGTCGAAGGCGACACCCCCGCTTTCCTCTATATCCTGCCTGTCGGTCTCAATGATCCAGACCATCCAAATCAAGGAAGCTGGGGCGGGTATTTCGAATGGGCGAAGGGGCCGGACAACGAGACCTATGCGTACACCAACCATCAGGATCCCGCAAAAGGGAATTGCTATAAGCTCGCAAATCACTTCTATCAGGCCACGTTCAACAATTTCGCCGCCCGCATGGACTGGGCCCAAGAGGGCGCTGGAAATCGGAACCCCGTCGTTGCCGTCAATGGCGACGAAGGCACCGACATCATCACGCTTGCACCAGCGCCGGGCACGACAGTCACACTCGACGCGTCCCAGTCGCACGACCCGGATGGCGATGACTTGACGTTCCACTGGTGGACGATCTCCGGACCGGGCACCTACAAGGGGGACATCAAGATCTCAGACAGCAACTCGAGCCGCGCCACTGTGGAGGTCCCCAAGAATGCAGCGGGTAAGACCTTTCACGTGATCTGTGAGGTGACCGACGATGGCACGCACCACCTTACCAGCTATCGCAGAATCATCTTTGAACCCGTGCCGTAGTTTTTGGCCTTCTGCTGAAATCGAGGCGAACCTATGAAAGAAACTCTACGACTTGTTGTGATGACTGCCGTCGCTCTTGCCACCAGTTTCAATGCGGTGCAAGCGAAACGCGAATCCGGGCCGAGGAATGGCCCGCCGCACCTGGAATCCGCCCCGGCGCCTGCCGACAGGGACAAGGACGGCATGCCAAGTGCGTGGGAGGCGCAACACGGTCTCAATCTCCGTGTCGCCATTCCCGATGGATATGCCACAGAAAATGGCGGCACGGTCGGCGGGGGTGATGCAACGCCAGTCGTTGCCGCAACCGCAGACGAATTCAGGAGCCTGGTTCGTGATGGTACTCCGCGCGTGATTGTGGTCCAGGGCAAAATCGATCTCGGAAGCAGCGTCGGCATCGGTTCGAACAAGACGATCATCGGTGCAGATACCCGTTGCGGGCTCTATGGCGGAACAGTCAATGTCAGGGGCCACAACTCCATCTTCCAGAACCTGACCCTGGGGCCGACAGAAGGCGATGTCATGGAAGTATCCGGGGGCACCAACGTCTTCGTTCACAAATGCGAGTTCGTCGACAGTACGGATGAAAGTCTCTCCATCGTGCGGGGATCCGACTTCGTGACCGTATCATGGTGCAAGTTCCATTTCACGGAACCGCATTCGCATGCGTTCGGCCACCTTATCGGCAACCGTACCGATCGTGTATCAGACAGAGGCAAACTGCATACCACCATGCACCATAACTGGTATTGTGCAGGCGTTCGCAGCAGAGCGCCCAGGGTACGATATGGGCATGTTCACATCTACAACAACTACTACAACAGCCCTGGCAACCATTACTGCATCGGGGTCGGTCACCAAAGCAGAATACGCGTTGAAAACTGTCATTTCGACCATGTAAATCGGCCCTGGACGGGGATGGACGCCAACCCCGGCGAAATAGGATGGGCGGGCCTCAAGTTCGAGGGTTGTTCCCAGCCCACATTCACGCCGAATACATTTCCCGTGTTTGCGCCTCCGTATGTGTATACCATGGACCCGGTGGACGAGGTCAAGGCGATCGTCACCGCCGGCGCGGGGAACGTGAACGCGCCTTGAACGTCCGCCAAGGCGGCCATGAAATCCATCGCCGCTCTGCGAAGTTGAAGCAAGCATTTGTGTCTGACTCGACGAAAGGGACAACGATGAAGAAACTCGTATCGCTCTTGGGCGTTTGTTGTCTTGTGGCTGTTCAGGGGCTCGCGGGCGACGTACCTGCCGGGAAGACCGGGGCTCAGGAGAGGCCTCGCGTTGTCGTCACGAGCGACGGCGAGATCGACGATGAATGCTCCATGGTGCGGTTCCTCCTGTATGCCAACGAATGGGACGTCGAAGCGATCGTTACCTCGAGTTCCCAGTATCACTGGCACGGACACCGATGGGCCGGAGACGATTGGATTGACCCCTATTTGGATGCGTACGCCCACGTGTACCCCAACCTGGTCAAGCACGATCCCAACTTTCCGACGCCGGAATACCTGCGGGCCAGGACGGCCTTGGGGAACGTCAAGGCGGAAGGAGAGATGGACGAAGTGACGGCGGGCTCGCAGCTCATCGTCAAGGTGCTGTTGGACGAGTCGGACGACCGTCCCATCTGGCTCCAGGCCTGGGGCGGTCCCAACACCATCGCCCGGGCACTGAAGACCATCGAGGAGGACCATCCCGAACGGATGGAAGAAGTAGCAAAGAAGATCCGCTTCTACTTCATCTGGGAGCAGGACAACACCTACCAGAGCTACATCCGCCCGCATTGGGGCAAGTACAACATTCCCACGATCATCTCCGATCAGTTCATCGCCATCGCATATGAAAATCAGAGGAGGGCCGTACCCCAGGAAATGAAGCGTTACTATTCCGCCCAGTGGATGAACCAGAACCTCCTGCAAGACCACGGTCCTCTGCTCGCCTTGTACAAAGCGCACGAGGATGGGCGTTTTCGCTCCGAGGGCGACTCGCCCGCGTTTCTGCACGTCATACCGACCGGCTTGCGCAGCACCGAATCGCCCGACTGGGGCGGTTGGGGCGGCCGTTTTGTCAACGTGCGCGCCAACACCTGGCTCGATCCTGTGCGTGAACCGGGGTACCAGTATCCGCAAGGACGATGGTATGGGAGTTCAGCGTGGGGACGCTTGCGGGCAAGTGAGAAGATCCCGAACGATGCGAAACTCACTGCGTATCTCAAACCCCAGTGGCGCTGGATCGACGCACTGCAAAACGATTTCGCCGCGCGAGCCGACTGGTGCGTCAAGCCCTATGACCGGGCCAACCATCCCCCGGTCGTCAAACTGGGCCACGCGCTGGATCTCAAAGTTCGCTCCGGACAGAAGGTGTCCCTCAGCGCCAAAGGCAGCACCGATCCCGATGGCGATCCCTTGATCTGCCGCTGGTGGCAGTATGAAGAAGCAGATACCTATGATGGAACCATTGACATCGTAAATGCCGGCGAGCAAGAGGCCTCGTTCACCGTGCCCGACGATGCCGGCGCCGGGGAGACCATCCACGTGATCTGTGAGGTGACGGACACCGGCACACCGCCACTGACCCGCTACCAGCGCGTGATCGTGGCGGTGACGCCATAGCTCGACCTGATTCGGCTTCCTGGAATAGCAGCCCATAGGACAAAAAAACCCGAAGGGACCGGATCATGACTGCGAAGAAACAGGAAGAACCAATTCTCGCCTGGCTCTGCACTCTCGCCCTGATTTCGAACGCATTGGCCGCGGATGCTCCGCACGTTCCCGCCTTTCCCGGCGCGGAGGGATATGGCTCGGTCGCACGCGGTGGGCGGGGCGGCAAGGTGATCGCCGTGACCAATCTCAATGCCTCAGGTCCGGGCAGTTTCCAGGCGGCCTGCGAAGCCGAGGGACCGCGCATCGTCGTGTTCAAGGTGGCTGGGACGATCGACGGAAACATACGAATTCGAAATGACCACATTACCGTTGCCGGACAGACCGCACCGGGCCACGGCATTTGCCTTAAGGGCACAGTCTTCCTCGATGCCAGCGACGTGATCATCCGGTATATCCGCGTACGGAATGACCCTTCCGCCAATCCTGACAGCGACACGATATTCGGTAGGTACCGCAAGAATATTATCCTGGATCATGTGTCAGCCAGTTGGAGCACGGATGAGGTGTTCTCGCTGTACCATAATGAGAATGTCACCGTCCAATGGTGCATGATCACGGAAGCCTGCCCCAAAAAAGACTCGGATTCCCACCGATTCGGAGGCATCTGGGGCAACAATTATTGCACCATGCATCATAACCTGATCGCACACAACAACAGCCGCAATCCGCGGTGGGCCTCCGGTTGCGGATTCAACGACTACAGGAACAACGTGCTCTACAACTGGGGATACCAAAGCTGCTATGGTGCGGAAGCGCATCAGCGGGGCGACAGGCGCAACCCGCCGATCGAATTCTCCACCATCAACATGGTTGCCAACTACGATAAGCCGGGGCCTGCAACGGCCAGCGGGGCGAGCGACCGGATTGCCGAACCTTCCGCGCGTTCCGATGACGACAAGGGCAGTTGGTACGTTGCCGAGAATGTTGTGGTGGGCAGTCCCGAAGTGACAGAGGATAATTGGAAGGGCGTAGACGGGGACGATTACATAAAACTCGACAGCCCGTGGCCGGCTATGGCGATTGACCAGGAAACTCCGGAAGAGGCCTATCAGACGGTTCTTGAACACGCAGGCTGCTCGCTTCCCAATCGGGATGCCGTCGACAAACGCATGATTGAAGAGGTTCGCACCGGCACCGCAAGATATGGCAACAACGGCATTATCACCACCCCGAGTGATGTCGGCGGCTGGCCGACTCTGACAACAGGGCCTGTTCCTGAAGACAGCGATGGCGACGGTATGCCCGATGCGTGGGAAAGTCGATATGGACTTGATCCAAAGGATGGTTCCGACGGTCCGCAGGACAAGGACGGCGACGGTTACACCAACGTCGAAGAATATCTCAACGGGACCGACCCGACCGTGTTCGTGGACTATACCAGGCCAGAAAACAACGTGACCACATTGAAGTGAGCAGCTCACGCAGAGCGCCGTTTGCACGATCTGACGCGCCAAAGGTGCTGCACATCAATCGAGTAGATCGACACCTGATGCGAGTACGCGCCGCCGGTGCCGTTACAATGCTCACCTGCGACCGGGGGGAGAGACCCACGTCGCGCCGGGTAATTTCCGCATCGGCTGCTGCGACGCCGAGGATCAGGAAGCTCCCTGCGCTGCGCGGATCAAACGCGATTTCCCCTGCGTCGTAAGTGAACGCGTGCAGCTTGACGGCAGGGCAGCCCTCCAACTGCATCACGTTCCGCATCACCGTTTCGACCCCGCCGTGCTGCGCCGCCTGCGAATCGACATCCAGGTTCGGCGGCTGCGCCCAGATGTCACGCTCTTCATCAAAATAGCCGATCAGCAGCTTGACGGGTACCTCCGTCCTGAACCGTATCGGTTCGAGTTGCCCCGCCTTCGCCGCCGTGTGCGAGAACCGGATTCCCGTCAGCCCTTCCATCTCCTCCGCCAGTTGCAGCACGACATACCCGCGATCGGTGAACGGTTTGGCCCCGACCGTCAGCTCATACGTCTCGGCATGCTCGCTGAGCAACTCGAAGGGCACGCCCGTCAGCTTCGGCCCAGGCTCGCTCGGCGCCGCCACCTCTTCCTCGTCCAGGCTGGCCACCCGCTGCTTGAACTCCGCCAACTCCTCCTCATAGAGTGGCAACATCTGCGTCCAGTGATAGTAGTAGGGCTGATCGTCCTTCCAGCCCCGGACCGGAATCCGCCGATGGCCTGTCTGGAGCGTGTTGGCGTACCGATAGGTCTTGTCGGTCCGTCGCGTCAGCTCGCGATAGATCTCCAGGCTCCTTTCGAGATGCGCTGTGGCCTTCTTTATGTCCCGTCGGTCCCGACTGTAGCCATGCCGAAGCACCAGCATCGCCGCTCGCACCTTCTCCTCGTAATTGCGGCTCACCAGCTCGATGCAGTGGATGTCGTTTCGCAGCCGTTCGAACTCCTCGCGGTTCCTCGTCACCAGCGGCGCCGCCTTCTCGATCGCGCTGACCGCCTGGGCGGCAAAACGCGACGCATCTTCAATCACCGCCGGAGGTGTTTCCCCTTCGTGCGCCTCTCCGGCCCATTCCCTCTTCGCATACACTTCGAGCCGTTCGCCGGAAGGGGCCTGCCATTCCCACAAGCCGCTGAAAGGCCGATAGGGTCCCGGATCGACCAACTGATCGAGGAACATGCCCAGCGAAAACGTCTGGCGGTTGCCCTCGGTGATCCCGAACCGCCGCAGCAACATCGGCGCGCACTGGCCCGAATCGTTGTAGGCCGAGAGGATCAGTTCCGCCGCCTTCTCGCTGCCGAATCGCTCCGCCAGACGCTCCACCCAGTAACCGTGATCCGCCTCCAGGTCGCGGTCGGGCTGCCAGAGATACCGGGCCCACGCCTCAAACCAGATCCAGTCACGCTCGTACTGCTTCAGAAACGGACTGACCTTGTCCGGCGTCCGTGGCCAGTCCCAGTACGCCAGCGGATACAGGTGCAGCCCCTGCGCGCCCAGGCGGTCCCGACACGCCAGCACGCTCTTGCGAATGAACTCCTGCGCTCCGTACCGAAACGGTTCGAGGTTTGACAACAGATGCACGTTCGCCACGTGCGTCGACCCCAGCCGGCTCATGTCGAGGTGCACCTGCTGCCACTGGCCGCGCGGCTCGTACGTCGTCAACGATTCGCCGTTGTACTTCGCCATCGTGTAGAGATTCGTGTAGTGCGCCAATGCCGATTCGACCATCCCCTTCACGTCGCTGACCGCATGGGCCCGCACGACGATCGGCGGTTCCTCCGTCTTGCCCAGATGTCTCATCGCGTCCTTGACCCCGGGGATGACGGTCTCGTTCATCCATCGCTCTTGGTTCGCCTGCCCCCGAAGCGCCTCGCCCAGGCACACCAGCAGGCCCACGTTGGGGTACATCTCCACGAACTTCGCGATCGACTTTCGGTTGTAGTCCGCGACCAGTTCCGTCGACGCGCTATGCTGCGTCTCGATCCCATGATGCTCGGCAAAAGGCTTGGCCACGAAGATGTTGTAGAACATCTGGATCACCCAGATCCCGCGTTTGTCTGCCTCCTCGGTCAGAAAGCGATAGGTCTCCACGTTCCGCCGGTAGACCTCGTCGGAAACCTCCAATGCGTACGGATAGTCGTCCAGCTTCACCAGCGAGGCAAACGGGTGCCCGTTCCAGAGATAGAGCGTGTTCATCCGGTGCTCGACCAGGAAGTCCAGGTACTCGATCCATTGCCGCTTGTCGTAGAAGAACGGGAAATGCTCCGGCGTATACGGATACTCGTAGGTCTCCCGCCCGGGCAAAATCGACGTCAACTGCATCCCGATGCAGGGTCCTCGCAACGTGAACGCCGGACCGTCCGTCACGTCCAGTGCCTCGGGCAGCGCGCCCGCCTCTCTCACCCGCCGGGCCAGTTCCAGCGCCCCGTACAGCGTCCCCGACGCTCCGAAACCCGCGACGCGATACGATCCGTCCGTCTCCCGCGAAATCCGAAATCCTTCCTGCGACGCAACGTCGTCGGTCTGTCCTCCAGTGACCAGGGCAACGCGCACCGTGTCCGTCGGCACGGCCCCTTCTCGTACGATCCTGGCTTCGCATCCCGCTCCTGCCAGCGCCTGTCTCAGTCGCTCGGCGCCGAACGCCACCCGCGGTGTTGCCGTATCCTCCAGCACAAGGGCCACCGGGCCGGAGCCCCCAGGCGCTGCGCCCTGACTGGCTCCCCACAGCACGACTATCACCGCGAAACGAACGAATCTCATCGTCATCCCTTTCGTCGTATTCCGTGCGCCCCTCGACGCTCGACTCTTCAGCCGGTTCACCCCGGACCCTGTCGCGACCGCCGCAGTATACAGCATCCGTTGTTACATCTCCAACCGCTTCATGATAGAATGAACGCGCCCTGGCGATCAGCCAGGGGCGCTGGAACTCAGAAAGACACGACCTGCGCTCCCGTGTTCGAACCAGGTCACAGACACAGCCGGAGACAGGACGACGCTATCGGGAAGGGCGGATTATGCTATCGAACGATCGACGTCAAGGGCATGGGCTCAGAGCGACATCCCGGTATGCAGGAATCCGTCGGCACGTGCCTCTCAGCCTCGTGCTTCTGGCCCTCTGCCTGGGCCCCAGCTTCGTGCAGGCGGCAAACCGGGCCCTCACCAACACCTCCCACAGCCCCTACGCCAGGCTCCAGAGCGTCGACATGGACGCGGTGCGCTGGACCGATGGATTCTGGGCCCGACAGTTCGCGAAGTGCCGCGACGTGATGATCCCCAGCATGTGGCAACTCCTGGACGACCCGAATATCAGCCATGCCTTCGCCAACTTCGAGATCGCCGCCGGCCTCAAGCTAGGCCGGCACCGGGGCCCCAAGTGGCACGATGGAGATTTCTACAAGTGGCTCGAAGCCGCTGCGTTCGTCTATGCCACCACCAAGGACGAGAACCTCGGACAGCAAATGGACCGGATCATCGAGGTCATCGGCAAAGCCCAGCGCCCCGACGGATACATCCACACCCCCCTCATCATAGCAGGGCGGCAACAGCCCTCCAACACCGCCGAGTTTCGCAATCGCCTCGACTTCGAAACCTACAACATGGGGCACCTGATGACCTGCGCCTGCGTTCACTATCGCGCTACAGGCAAGATCAGTCTGCTCGATATCGCACGCAAAGCCGCCGATTTCCTGTATGAGACGTATGAGCGAAGCCCTCAGGAGATTGCCAACAACGCCATTTGCCCGTCTCACTACATGGGCGTCGTCGAACTCTATCGCACCGTCCGCGATCCGAGGTATCTGGAACTGGCCAAGGGCTTGATCGACGTCCGCGACAGGGTCGAAGAAGGCACCGATCACAACCAGGACCGTATCGCCTTCCGCGAGCAGCGCCAGGCGGTCGGTCACGCCGTCCGTGCAAACTATCTCTATGCGGGAGTCGCCGACCTGTACGCCGAAACGGGAGACGAGTCGCTGCGCGCCGCCCTCGAGGCAATCTGGCAGGATGTCGCCCATCGCAAGATGTACGTCACCGGAGCGACCGGCGCCCTCTATGACGGCGCCTCGCCCGATGGATCGAAGTCCCACTCCGCCATTCAACTCGTCCATCAGGCCTACGGCCGACCCTACCAATTGCCCAACGTCACCGCCTACAACGAATCGTGCGCCACGATCGGCTTCGCCCTCTGGAACTGGCGCATGCTCGCCATCGAGGCCGAAGCACGCTTCGCCGACCTCCTGGAACTGGCCCTCTATAACGGTGTGCTGTCCACGATCAGCCTCGACGGGAAGGAATTCTTCTATCGCAACACCCTTCGCCAGGTGGGCGATCTGCCCTTCGAACTGCGCTGGTCTGAGAAGCGCGAGCCCTACATCAGTTGCTTCTGCTGCCCCCCGAACATCGTACGCACGATTGCCGAGGTGGGCGCGTATGCGTACAGTACGTCTCCGCGTGGCCTGTGGGTCCATCTCTACGGCGCCAATGTCCTCGATACCCATCTGTCCGATGGCAGCGCCCTGCGCCTCCGCCAGGAGACCGAGTATCCCTGGGATGGCAAGATAGCCATCACGATCGAGAAGACTCCCAAAGAAGAGCATTCCCTGTTTCTACGCATCCCCGCCTGGGCCGAAGAAGCGCAGCTTACTGTCAATGGAAAGCCAGCCGGCGCGAGTCCGAGATCGGGCCAGTACCACGAAATCAGACGCTTCTGGTCGAGCGGCGACCGCATTGAATTGGTCCTGCCAATGTCGGTCCAGTTGCTCGAGGCGCATCCCCTCGTCGAAGAAGCGCGCAACCAGGTCGCCGTCCGCCGGGGCCCGATCGTCTACTGCCTCGAATCCACCGACCTGCCCGACCATGTCCGCATCGAGGACGTGGCCCTTCGCCCCACACAGCCCTTCCAGCACCGCTTCGTCGCCGATTTCCTCGAAGGCGTGGTCGTGTTGGAGACCAGCGCGCTGCACCTTGCCGGTCCCGATTGGAACGACGCTCTCTACCGCCCCCTGTCTGCAAACGAGCCCGACCGCCTCGACATCCGCCTGATCCCGTACTACGCCTGGGCCAACCGGGGCGATTCCGAAATGACCGTCTGGATGCCCCTGAGGTGAACCCATGAAATCGGTTGCACCGGGTCTTTGTGGGTAACGCATGTGATTGGCCCTCTTGTCATGTCGAGCGCAGCGCAGCGCAGTCGAGACATCTGGCCGCGAAGGAGATAGCCTTTTCGTCCTCGGGCACATTTCTTCGTTCCGGCCTGCCTGCCGCAGACCTCCAGTCGAAATGACAAGGGCGCCGGTTGCTTAACAGAATCTACCTACGAACGTGCAGCGCACATCATGAAATCATCAATTGCGCCTTGATCTTTACCCATCCCAGCCGGAGAATGAGACCGGGCTTCAACTGATGGTGTCCACGTTGTTCCCGAAGTTCGTGTAGTCGATCTTCTGTCGCGGATCGGTCCCGTTGAGGTATTCTTCCACATTGGTATACCCATCCCCGTCCGCGTCCATGGAGCCGTCACTGGCCTCGGCAGGATTCAACCGATACTGCTCTTCCCACTCATCGGGCATGCCGTCATGATCCGTGTCTGCCGACACCTCTTCCGACGAAAAACTGTAGTCGGGATAGCCTCCGACTTCGCACGGATCATTAACAATCCCTTTCTCCGTGGTGACCTCGCCCGTCCGGACCATCTCCACAACACGCGTGTCTACGGCATCGCGTCGAGGCAACGTCGCGCCGGCCTTCGCCAGAACCCCCCTGAAAGCCTCCGACGCCGTCTCCTGGTTGATCGGCCAGCCCTCGAAGGGCGTGTTGACGCGAGCGAGTTGCTCGGGCCCGCGCATCCCTTTCCAGTTGTCCGCCGTCACCTCTGCAAAGCCCTCGACGATATTGCCCGCCACGTACCACTTGCCCGGCCGCTTCGGCATCGGCGCATACCAGTTCCCCGCCCTCCAACGATTGCCGGGCGAATACATATCTCGCTCTTCGATCCGCACCAGCGTGCTGCGCATGTTCTCATTCGTCGCCGGGCCGGGCTTGTAGTAGTTGTTGATCACGTTCACCAGCGAGGTCTCGTCCCCGCCGTCCATCGTCCGATGCCGCCAGTTGAAAACCACGTTGTTGCGATAGTCGAACTCTCCACCCATGCCGATCGACGGATTGCGTCCCGTGTTGCAAGCGAACAGATTGTGATGGAACGTCGCATCCTCACCGCCCCAGGTCCCGCCGAACGCGTGGTTCTTCGCATTGAGCGCCTCGCTGGAGATGCAGTACTGCACCGTCAGGTTTTTCACCGGCATCTTCTCGCGACGCCCATCGCTCAAAGGCTTCATATACCGATAGAGGGAGAGGTTCTCATCCATGCCCCAACTCGTGCTGCAATGATCCACGATGACCTGGCCCTGCGGATTGCCGCCGATGTTGTCCGACCCCTGACCACCCTCCGGACGACCCCGCCTCACCCGCAAGTGCCGCACGATGACGTTCTCGGTGTTGATGTTCAGCGAATGATAGGCCAGGCAGATGCCATCGCCCGGCGCCGACTGACCGGCAATCGTGATATCCGGATGGTCGATATCG
>CAZTGH010000151.1:0-11497 GCA_964612985.1 uncultured Pirellulales bacterium | reverse complement strand
TAGCCTGAGCCCACTTATCATACGGTCCCTTTCGTTCACCATGAGTCTTCTATCGGCACGCCTGTCGATACAACCCGTTACGATACTCATCGCCCTTGGTCTTTCCCTGATAGTATCGGTTCATGGTGCAACATTCAATGACCAAACGGCTTCTTCCAGCGTGCCATAGTGTGTCACGCCCTTTCCTCCAGTTGCTCGGCAGTCGCGTTCACGCTCTCGACGATCCGCGGATCGGGACCGGACATCGCCCACGCCTCCGCCGGCGCCAAGGTGAACTGCGTGAATCCCGCCTCGAGCATCTGCTCCGCGTCTCCGCTGCCTGGCTCAGAGCGGGTGCGAAAATGCCCGCTCGGGGTAGAACAGCCCCTTTTTCAACGATGGAAACGGAGGTTCTTACGTGGGGCCAGTGCATTTCGTCACGCCGGCTCTGGGGTGATTGCCCTTCCCTTCCGGATGAGCCCTCCATCCCGATAACAACGTAAACTACACCACCGGGCAGTCCGGGCTGCCCACCGGCGAATGAACGACCGATCCCGGGCATCCCCTCTTCGCCACGGCGCCCCGCCTGGACAACAATATGGTCGTCCTGCGCTACCGGGAGGCGTTCATCGACAAGGTGTGCGATCGAGCAGGTGAACTCACAGTCATTGAAGGAAATGCCAATCTGCTTACCGACTTAGATCACGTGTGCTATGTCCGTACTTTGGCTGTGCCTATTCGGTAGGGTATGAGGCGATCGGATCAGGATTGCCCAATCCTTGACACATCGGAGGCCGTTCGGTAGAGTCGGTCTGCTGTCCTGAGCCGCAGGTGGAATTCCCGGGGCGGCCAGCACAGCGTCACAAATCGACCTGTTGCACGCGAAAGGAGCTGACGATGCAGCGCCAACCCTGCCATCGGACGAGCACGTCGACGTTGAATAGCGTAGCTGTCTTACTCTTTCTTGGATCGCTTCTGTTTGTGTCGCAATCGGCCGCCGAGCCGACTGGGGATGTCTTCGAATTTCCCACGTCGGAGAATGGGGCGAGTTTTCATTTCACCAGTTTCCCGGATCTGTTCAACTGGAACATCGGGTACCCGCAACCGGGCTGGGAGGAGGCGATGGAGTGGTTCCTGGGAGGGATGAAGAAGGAAGGTCCCGCCTTCTCGCTGAATGCCGGGGATATCATGGACGCGCGGTGGTGGAGCGATCCGGAACAGGTCCGCCGGAAGACCGAAGAATATTGGGCCGGGTTCCGGAAGCGTTTCGAGGACCAGGACATTCGGCTGTATATCGCCCCTGGCGACCATGAATACGGTGACGATCAGGGACTGCGGAAGATGGAACTGGCGCCCGTGTTCGCAAAGCAGTTCACCTCCATCTTCGACATGCCACGGAACGGCCCCGAGAACAAGAAGGGGCTGGCCTACTCGTTCTCCAAGGAGAACCTCGCAGTCATTTCGGTGGATACCTTCGAGGATGCAGGCGATCGGATGTCGATGACCGTATCCGGCGAACAACTGGAATGGTTGAAGCAGACGCTCGAAGAGCATCGGGACAAGGAGTTCATCATCGTCCAGGGGCACGTCCCGGTGTTCGGTCCGGTCAAGAGCAAGAATTCGAGTGCGAACATGCTGGAGGGTGGAGCCGCTAGTGACTTCTGGAAAACGATGGTCGAGCATGGCGTGGACGCGTACTTCTGCGGCGAGCACCACCGGATCACGGCCAAGCGGAAGGACGGGATCTGGCAGATTGTGCATGGAGCGCTGTGGGGGACCCAGACGGATGTGAACTACCTGCGCGGCAGTGTCGAGCCAGGTAAGCTCGCCTTGGAACTGTTTGAATTCGACGTCGAGTACAGTGGAGGGTACCTGGGCGACCATCCACATCGGGGCCAGAAGAACCGACCCCGCGAAAACGTTGCCATCAGTGAGGAGGCCAGGCGGAACGGGCCAAGATCGGTTGGCAAGCTCGTCATAGAGTCCGATCCGGAAGGGAATCGCACCGTCGTGGCGACCGGCGTATTCGAGCCAGGTGTGGAATAGCCAAGGGCTTTCATTGCCGGGCGGCTTGCGCCCTACACGCGTAACATGAGCTGACATGAAATAGCAGGGTGCGTGTCGTCGCCGATGCGAAAGCCCTGATGTCTCTGTATTGTCCAATATGAGGTATCTGATGAACACACAGCAGACCCGTAAGACATTCTCCCGCCGTGATTTCCTGCGAAAGGCGGCGATAGCCGCACCGGCACTGGCCCTGAGCCGCTGTCTTGTCGCAGGACAAACTCCCCGGGATCAGCGCCCCAACGTGATCTTCATCTTCAGCGACGATCATACCTGTCAGGCCATCGGCGCCTATGGCGGCGACCTGGCGGCGCTCAATCCGACCCCTCACATCGACCGGCTGGCGCGGGAGGGGATGCGGTTCGACCGGTTCTACGTGGGCAACTCGATCTGCGCCCCGAGCCGTGCGACCCTCCTGACTGGCAAGCACAGCCATCTCCATGGCAAGATCGACAACCGGGGATCGTTCAACCATGACCAGCAGACCTTCCCCAAACTGCTGCAGAAGGCCGGCTACCAGACGGCGATCGTGGGCAAGACCCACCTGGCCGGTCAGATCCAGGGCTTCGACTACTGGGAGACCCTGCCGGGGCAGGGCAGTTACTACCAGCCGGTGTTCAATACCGCCAACGGCCAAACTCAGTACACCGGCTACGTTACGGACATTGTCACCGACCGATCCCTGGAATGGCTGCGGGAGAAACGGGATCCGGACAAGCCTTTCATGCTGATGATTCACCACAAGGCGACGCATCGGACGTGGTGTCCTGCCCTGCGGCACCTGAAGCGGTTCGACGACGTGGAGATCCCCGAGCCGGAGACCCTGTTCGACGATTACGCGACGCGGGGAACGGCTGCCCACGAGCAGGACATGACGATCAGCGAGACCATGAACCTGCTCAACGACCTGAAGGTCAAGCCGAAGGCCGTTCGCGAGAAGCGTCTGAGGGAACTGGCCGGGCAGGACCGATTGCCCGGCGGTGAGCCGGGGGCCTACTACCGCATGACCGAATCGCAGCGAAAGATCTGGGATGCGGCGTACGATCCGAAGAATGAGGCCTTCCTGGAGAAGAACCTGACCGGCCGCGACCTGATCCGCTGGAAGTACCAGCGGTACATGAAGGACTACCTGCGCACAGCCCTGGCAATCGATGAAGGGATGGGCAAGGTGCTCGATGCCTTGGAGGAGATGGGGCTGGCCGACAACACCATCGTGATGTACTCCTCGGATCAGGGGTTCTATCTGGGCGAGCACGGGTGGTTCGACAAGCGATTCATGTACGAGGAGTCGTTCCGCACGCCGCTGCTCGTACGCTGGCCCGGCGTGATCAAACCGCAGTCGGTCAACCGCGAACTGGCGCAGAATATCGACTTTGCCGAGACGTTCCTGGATATCGCCGGCGCCGAGATCCCCGAGGACATGCAGGGCCGAAGCCTGGTCCCCTTGTTCAAGGGCGAGGTCCCGACGGGCTGGCGCCGGAGTTTATATTATCATTACTACGAGTATCCCGCCGTGCACAGCGTCCGCCGGCACGAGGGCGTGGCCACCAAGCAGTTCAAGCTGATCCGGTTCTACGGCCAGGATGTGCCCAATGGTGAGGAATGGGAATTCTACGATCTGGCCAGAGACCCCAGGGAGTTGAACAACGTGTATGGCAAGCCCGAGTACGCCGAGCCCATCGGGGAATTGAAGCAGGAACTCCAGCGCTTACGCCGCCATTACGAAGTCCCGCAGACTGAGAGCTAACCTGCGGTCATCGATCCCCAGGCACGAGTGAGGATATGGGCCAGGACATCGCAGGAGAGCCCGGCCAGTCCAACCGCATCAAGGAGAAAGCATGATGAAGTCCGGTATGAGGCAACTGGATCGCCGTAGTTTCATCAAGACCACCGCACTCGGCGTCCTGGCGGCGCCGTATGGCCTGATGGCCGCCGAGCCCGAGGCAGCCGACAGGCCGAATATCCTCTTCTGTCTTGCGGATGACTGGGGCTGGCCGCATGCGGGCGCATACGGCGACAAGGTCGTCAAGACCCCTGCCTTCGATCGCCTGGCCACCGAAGGCGTCGTGTTCCAGCACGCCTTCATCTCCAGCCCCTCGTGCACGCCTTCCCGCAATGCTGTGATCACAGGGCAGCAGTTCTACCGGCTTGGCCAGGGGGCGAACCTCCACAGCACCCTGGACGTGAAGCATCCCAACTTCATGTTCCTCCTGCGCGATGCGGGATACCAGATCGGCCACTGGCGCAAGGCCTGGGGGCCCGGAGACTGGAAGGCAGGCGACTACGAGCAGCATCCCTGTGGCCCGAGTTCCAGCTTCTCCGAGTTCATGAAGAACCGCGACACGTCCAGGCCGTTCTGCTTCTGGTTCGGCACCTCCGATCCGCACCGCCCCTACGCCAAGGGCAGCGGCCGAGAGACCGGCATCCCCGTCGATAAGGTGCACGTTCCCTCGTTCTTCCCGGACGATGAGCAGGTGCGCAGCGATATCGCCGATTACTACTTCGAAGTCCAGCGCTGGGACAGCGACGTCAACGAGGCGATGGAACTGCTCGAAGCCGAAGACGAACTGGACAATACGATCGTCGTCATGTCGGGCGACCACGGCATGCCCTTCCCCCGCTGCAAGGGCAACCTCTACGATTGGGGAGCACGCGTTCCCCTGGCGATCCGCTGGGGCAGCAAGGGTAAGCCGGGACGCAGGATCACCGACTTCGTCTCGACAACCGACCTGGCGCCAACGTTTCTCGATGCCGCAGGAGTTCGGGTGCCGAACGCCATGACAGGCAAGTCACTGATCCCCGTGCTTAGGTCCGAGAAAGATGGACGGGTCGACAAGGAACGCGATTTCATGGTCTTCGGCCGCGAGCGCCACGTTCCGGCACAGAAGATGCCCTCCATGGCAGGGTATCCGTCGCGTGCAATCAGGACGGATGGGTGGCTTCTCATTCTGAACCTGGAGCCCGACCGGTGGCCGGCCGGTGTGCCGGAAGGGGCGAGTCATCCGATGAATCAGTACGCGGACTGCGACAACGGTCCGACGAAGCAAGTCATCGCCAGCGATCCTGAGTCCCGCCACTATGCGCTGTGTTTTGCCAAGCGCAGCGAGGTGGAACTCTACGATTGTGCAGCGGATCCCGACCAGGTGAACAACCTGGCAGGGCAGTCACAGTACAAGAATACGGTCGATGACTTGCGCAGGAGGTTGACAGGATACCTCGCAGAAACGGCTGACCCGCGATTCACCGATCAGCCGGTCAGATTTGATGAGTACGCCTACCGGGCCGGGTACATGAAGAAACGCCTGGAAGAACACGGGTACAGATAGGCGTATGTGATGGCTGCAGCATCAGGATCGGAAACGGCCCTTGCGAATCAACAGCCCCGCTGACCGCGATGATTGTTCCAGACGCCTTGCAAGAGAGGCTCTGATTCATTATTCTTGATGCTGCCGCGTGCAGGAGTATTGCATATGACCTTAAGCGGCAAATCCCGGTTGAGTGTTGTTCCCGTAGCAGGCAGGTGCCGTTCATGGCTTGGTTTTCGTCGCAATCCGGATGATCCGAAATTTGCAAAGGCAATTCCATGATTTCTAATCGCAAGCTGGTCTTTACACTTCTGATCGTGGCAATCTATGGGGCGGTCGTTTCGGTGGTTGCTGGAGGCTTCCGTGGGCACACCGGCAAGGTGGGCATGTTCATGCTGCTGCCGGCCGGCAGCGCGACTGCTCAGGAGAGAATTGTCACGTACGAAGCCTTCGGTGCGGTTGGCGACGGTGTCCACGATGATCTGCCGGCGATCTGCAAAGCACATGAATATGCCAATGCACGCGGATTATGCGTTAAGACAAGGCCGGACGCGACATACCATCTCGGCAAAAAGGCGCTGACCGCGATCATCGCCACCGATACCGACTGGGGCACCTCGCGTTTTGTTATTGACGATACAGACGTTGAGAATCACAAGAGGTCTTTGTTCGAAGTGCGTTCGCTGCTTGGGCGCGAAGAGATCAAGATTGAGCGTTTGACACGAGACCAGAAGCAATTGGATGTGCGGCCGCAGCATGACTGTTACGTCCAGGTGATGAACAACAAGATCAAACGCTACATCCGGCGCGGCCTCAACCAGAACGCGGGGACATCCCAACGCGACTGTTTCATCCTGCGCCGGGACGGCTCTATCGAGGGCGACATCGACTGGGACTACGACACGGTCGACCGCGTGGAGGCCCATCCGATCGATGAAAAGCGGCTTGTCCTGCGCGGCGGCATCTTCACGACCACGGCGAACAGGATGAAGCAGGAGGTTGGCTACAACTACTGGGCGAGGAATATCCGGGTGACCCGTTCCAATACGGAAGTGGACGGTCTGACGCACCACGTCGTCGGGGAGACCGAAGTGGGCCATCCGTATTCGGGCTTTCTCAGTGTCAGCAACTGTGCCAACGTAACGCTGCGCAACTGCTTCGCTACCGCCCACAAGACCTACAAGACCATCGGAGCGGCGGGCAAGCCGGTGAGCATGGGATCGTACGACTACAGCGTCAACAGCGTTGTGAATTTCACCATGATCGGCTGTCGCATGGAGAACATCAACGATCGCACGCTGTGGGGCGTCATCGGCACCAACTTCTGCAAGAACATCGTGCTGGAAGACTGCACGCTCTCCAGGATGGATACGCATATGGGGGTCTCCGGCGTCTATACGATCCGCCGCTGCACCCTCGGCTATATGGGCCTCAACGCCATCGGTCGCGGTCTGCTGACCGTGGAGGATTCGACTTTGTACGGCAGATCCCTGATCAATTTCCGCAGCGATTATGGCAGCACCTGGGAGGGCGATGTCGTCGTCCGCAACTGCCGCTGGATCCCCAACAGCGGAGGCACCAGCCGACCGCAGATGATCTACACAAGCAACGACGGCATGCACGATTTTGGCTATCCCTGCTTCATGCCGCACCAAGTGACCATCGACGGACTCTTCGTTGATGACTCGAACCACCCGAAAGACTACCAGGGCCTGTACTTCTTCAGCGACCCCGACGGCGGCAAAGACTTCACACAGGCCCAACGGCCCTTCCCGTACGAGCCGTGTCGGACGCTGCGCGTTCGAGGGCTCACCACCGCCAGCGGCAAGACACCGCGCATTTCACCGAGTGCCCACCTTGAGAAAAGCGTCGTCTTTGTCGAGGAGCCATAAGCCAGACCTGCTCTGTACAAGAGCTCTATGAGAAATAAGGTGGACCGGCTCGGGGCATACCTGCGAAGGCGTCCCGGCGGCTTGTGGAGTACCTACCGGCAATTCGGACGAGCGGGCGTTTGTTCACTGAACGACAACCATCTGATGGATCCCAAACTCCGGCACGTACACCTGCATAAAGCCGTTGTTCCAGATCCAGTGATCGCACTCCGCTGATAGCGCCGATCTCCAGTCGACGGTCCGAGATCTTCTCGGGGCCCAAGTGAAGACAACGCAGGCCTTCGCACGCGGCCAGCAGTGCGGGGGTTCTGGCGGCTCCTCAGGAATGCGCAGGGAGTAGGTCCAGTTCACGGCAATCAGGCGGTTGTCAATCGCGAAAAGTCCGACCTGAGGAGTGTCCGCCCATGCCGCGCGGAATTGGCGCAGCAGCTTTTCTTTTCGGTTGTTCTGATTCGACGGGCGCAATAGCATGAGCAAATCATGGGCTCGAAGCCCGTTTGTCACACGAGTTCGACTTTGTCCCACTTTGTGTGTACCGGCTGGGCCTTGACCAGTTGGATGTCATTTTCTCTGAACTGGCGGACGATCTCGAGGTTGATCCGCGTGCGTGTTTGGAGGTTCGACGCTTCCGGGTTGATCCAGTAAAGAAGCATGATATCCCGGGAGTACTCGGTGATGGCGAAGAAGCCGGTAACGACCTTTTCCTGGGTGTCGGGGTCGGATTGGGCGATCTGCTTGAGCAGGTCCATGGCCCGGGTGATTTGCTTGTCGTCCATGTCCGGTGTGAGTCGGTAGACGGCAAAGATCTGGCGTCCCGCTTCCGAATCGACGTTGATGATATCGGCCTCCGCCACTGCCAGATTGGGAATCGTGACGACGCGTCCCTCGTAGCGCGTTCGGATTCTGGTACTCCGCAGTCCGACGGCGGTGACGACGCCATCGTGGTTGCGAACCTGAATGCGATCGCCGACCTTGAAGGGTTTGTCCACAAAGATGGCAAGACTGCCAAAGAAGTTTCCCACCGAGTGCTGGGCCGCGAGGGCAAACGCCAGCCCGCCAATGCCCAGGCCGGCCAGGATGGAGAAGACCTTGATTCCGGCGGTATCCAAGGCCATGATCAAGGCAATCGCCCAGATCGATAGCTTCAGGCCCTTGCTGACGATGGGAACCAAATGGTCGTCGAGGTCACTCTCGGTCTTCTTGGCGAAGGGCAGAAGGTATTCTCGAATTAACGCATCGAAGACGCGGGTGATCGTCCACGCACCCGCGAGAATCAACAAAGCGTAGACGATCTTGTCGATAGAGTCACGGACGTCATCGGTCATGTTGAGCAGACTCACGCCATACCAGATGCCCAAGATGACGACGACCAAAACGAAGGGCTCTTCCAGCATATCGACGAGAATGTCATCGAGATGGGTCCGCGTCTTGGCCGCCATTCTCTTGACCGTCTTGCCGATCAGCCAGTAGATGACTCTTCCAACGACCAAGGATGCCACCACGACCCCAAAGGTGATCAGCCAGTGCAGGACCGTGTTGCCGTAGTAGGTTTTGGTGAGTATGTTTTCCATAATTCCGATGAGCGGCGCGCGACTCTGCCTGCCAGCGAGCTACCACCCTCCCGTCGAATTCGCGCTGACTTACACCATGGGTATCCTCGGGCCAACCGACATGATCTACTCGCCCTGGTTATTCGAGGGACTGCCGGGCAGTTCGGAATCCAGCAGCACGCGGATGTCCGGACGGCGCAGCATCTGGTCCAGGGCCTTCAAGTCCTTCTCGATCCGGGCCAGGGTGGCGGCATAGTAGTGCTCGGTGTGGAAAAAGAACCGCGCGGTGTCGGCATCCAATACGTGGATCTGCCCCTTCTTGAGCTCCGGCGTCAGGAGCACCTTGCCCACGCTGAAGTTCCGCAGGCGCATGTAGTCCAGGCCGCCGTTGAGCGTGGCGATGCGTTTGAGCGCCAGGGCGCGACGCAGGCGGACAAGATCCGATTCGTCCTGGATGAGAATCGTGTGGCGGATCTGTCCGTCGTCCGTGGGTTGATTCAGCTTCCAGAGCAGCTCACCCCACGCGTCGCGATCAGGACAGGGAAGCGTTCGAACATCGGGAATGGGCTCGCTGCCGAGGTGTCCTTCTTCCAGGGAGGCTCGGTCGTAATGGTAGGTGATGGCCAGGACCTGATCGCCGAAATCCTTCAGCTTGCCGGTCTTCGGATCGGTAATCAACTTTTCGAGAAAGTGGACGTTGTAGCCACCCACCTGCTGGCCCTCGAAATAGATGATCCGCGACGGTTCGATCACCTCGGCGATACCCAGGCGATTGATCACCTCGTAGATCATCCGCGTAACGAGGATCGATTCACCAGGAATGTTGTCGCGCACGAAGGCACGAAACGGCTCAACTCCGGCCAGGCGGAAGTCCTTTTCGGCGACCTCGCGCGCGAGTTGCCGATAGGTCACGATTCGCTTGTTCTCCAGCAGGAAACTCAAATCGAACACGTCCTCACTGCGAATCCGATACGAATCGCGGAACAGCTTGTTGCCGAAGCTGTCAAAGGCATCATCATCCTTGGGCAGCGATTGACGCGCGACCTTCTGGTTGGGAAGGACGTGGGGCGTCAACACGATGATTACCTCGCGCTTGCTGTGGTCCTTTCTTTCGGCGCGGAAGGCGAAGCCGACCAACGGCAGGTCGCCGAGCAGTGGCACTTTGTCGCGCGTCAAGGTATCCTCACGAGAGACCAGTCCCCCGATAATCAGGGGGGTCTTGTTGGGAACGCGTCCGTAAGTCTGCACGCGGCGCGTCGATACCGTGGGAGCCGAAGCCAGAACCGTATCGGTCTGAGGATCGAGCAGTTCAAGGTCTTTACCCACCACGCGGGCCGAGACAACGGTGTCGATGAGCATGCTGACTTCCGTGCCGGTTTCGTTCACGCGTGGACGGATATTGAGCAGAATTCCCGTCGGCAGATAGTCGAAATCGAAACTGACTTTGCCGCCGTAGCTCCCCTGAAGGCTGCTCGCGATCGGGATATCTTCACCGACGCGGATCGTGGACTGCCGATTGTTCAGTGTCAGAACGCTGGGACGTGAAAGGATCTCCGCTGTGCCGCTGCGGATCAAGGCCTCCAATGTGACGTCCCAATCCCACTTGAACTGGCCTTCGAATACTTCGTTCAGTAGGGACGAATCCGGAATACCAATGCTCAGGGTGGGATCGTTGCCACCGGCATCCAGCGAGCCGCCCGTCAGATCGAGGTCCAGGGGCGACTCGTTGGGATTCAGATCCCACTCGACGCCCAGTTCCTTCAAACCCTGCTCGCCGATTTCCAGGACCATCGCCTCGATAAAGATCTGTCGAGCCGGTCGATCGATGAAGCTATCCAGTTGACTTCGCACCTCGCTGAACTGCTCGGGATGGGCCGGATGGAACATGACCATCAGTTGCGTCATGGGTGAAGTAATGGCGTTATCCTCCAATTGCGAGGCCACGCCCGGCGTCATGGAGAGTTTGCCGGCTTGGACTGATTCTTTCGAGCCGACCAGACCGGCATACTTGGGTTCCGGATCCGCCACCCCCACCACGTAGGGCAATTGGGGATATTCAATTTTGGCCGGGATTTCCTCCGGCTTGCCCACGGTGGTCACGCCCATCCCTTTGAGCATGCTCAGGGCCGCCTTCGTATCGACGTAACTGAGCTGGATGAGTTTCGTTTCGAGGTCCTTCACCGTCAGGGCGGAGCGCATCTTCTCGATCGACGCGAGAATCTCGGTCAATTTCGGCTCAAGCTGGGCTAGTTCCGGATTGGTGGAGAGAGTCCCGTCGGCGCCGATGACCACGCCCATGGCCCAGAACTGGGGCGGCTGAGAGACGAAATGCCGGTAGCCGAACCGCAGGACGTGACTGCCCTGCTCTTCGGGTCGCGATAGGGTCCTGCCGCCGGCGATGCCCTCCGGTGGCGTAGGCAGGGCATCCTCAACAACGGTGGGTGCCAGTGCGTAGTTCAATTCGGAACCGAGGCTCAGAACGAGATGCTCGGTGATCTCGGCGATCTCGGTCCGACTCAGTTTGGGCAATGCGATCAGTTTCGCTGCATCGGGGGGCAGAAGCGTTTTGGTGGTTGCCATCTCCAGCGCTTCGGCCACGGAGACTCTGGCCGGCGACGGGTCAGAGGTCTCTGCCAGGGTGTCCGCGGCTGTGCTTTCGGACTCCTGCGTTGCCAGCTCGATGGCATCCACCGCCTCGGCCAGTTTC
>CAZTGH010000150.1:0-11542 GCA_964612985.1 uncultured Pirellulales bacterium | reverse complement strand
ATCTCCGGCATCGGTGTTATGATTAAGACTAGTATTGGAGATAGCAGCCATGGCCAAACTTCCCCAGATCGTTCCGATCACCGACCTGCGACAGGATGCCACTACCATCGTGGAGCGCGCATCCGCCACTCGAGAACCCATTGTCATCACGCAGCGCGGGCGGCCCGCCGCCGTGATGGTGGGTATCGAGGCGTATGAACATGCGCAACACGAGCCGGAACTGCTTCGCTTGCTGGCACGAGGGGAAAAGGAGATCGAAGCGGGCCAGGGCTTTGACCTCGATACGATCATGAAGGAGGCGGAAACGCTTCTGCGCGAGGCCCAGCGGTGAACGTCCGTTTCACACCGTCGGCGCGGACGCAATTTTTCGGCGCCGTGGCCTATCTCTGCCGAAATAACCCGACGGCCCCTGACACCTTTTCCGCAAAGCGTGCCGAAATCTGTCGAGACTTCGCCGGCTTCCCCGATCGGGGCGGGTTCTTCCGGAGTTCCCTGACCTGCCCTTCCCCGAGGTCGTCGTCCCGCCCTACCGGTTCTTCTATCGAATCAAGGGCAAGACCGTCTGGATCGTAGCGGTCTGGCACGGCGCGCAGCTACCCGAGCAGCCCCACGCAAACCAGTGAGTCACACTGCGTCGCCCTCTATCGTTCGGTGAGGGATTCGTCGACTTTCATGCCGAAGTGGCGGCCGCCCTGGGTGGTGTGGGCGAGGACTCGGTCGCCCGGTTTGAGGCTGGTGACCGCGACTGCCTTGCCCTGCGGGTCGACCAGGCGGATCGTTTCGGCATTCTGGAGGACCAGACTGACGGGGTGGCCGTCGGCCTCGGCCTCGATCAGCATCATGGGCCGGCGTTCGATCTTGTTGCGGCCCAGGTAGGCGACCTGGCTGGCCCCCTGCCAATTGACCAGCAGGACCTCGTCGCCCGTCTTCAGGTCGGCCAGGTACTTGGTCTTGCCGCCGGGGGTCATCGTGTAGGCGTGGACGGCACCGGCATTGACGCGGAAGGGACGCGACGCCACGTAGGGGTTGTCGATCGACTCGGAGTGGACCAGGAAGAAGCCCGAGGCGGTGTTGCCGACGAGCATGCCCTCGCCCAGCCTCATCTGGGTGCAGGTGTCCAGGCACGAGCGGTCGCCCATGCCGAGCTGCTTGACGGAAGTGATGGCAGCCTCGACGAGGTCCATCTTCTCGCTGACGCCCTGGACGATCTGGGCGGTTTTCTTGATCTCGTTGACGTCGGTGGTGTCGAGCAGGACGCCATCGACGCCCTTCTCCAGGATCTCGACCATGAGCCTGGCCTGCTCGCTGTTTTCGACCTGAACGATCAGGTTGCCGCCTCGCCTGGCGAGCAGGTTCTCGATGGGGATGATCGTCCAGTCGAGCATCTTGAGGACTACGATCCTGTCGCCCGGCACCGCGGCGGCGCGGTCTTCGTCGGCCTTGCCGGTGATATCAATGAACTCGACATCCACGCCGGGCTTGAGATCGCCGCCCGCCTCGACGGTCTTGATCTTGCCGAACTGCCGCACCGTCTCGCTTTGCCCCTCGGGCAGCACCACCGCCTCGGCGCCGCTCTCCAGCGCCGCGATGGCGATTTCCTTCTCATACGGGTTCACATTCACCCACAATCTCTTCATAATCGCGACTCCCATGCCCTTGGCTTCGTCTTGGGGTTCCTGGGCCTGATTAGACGTGCCGAAGTGCCTGCTGTCAATAGATGATCCTTGACAGTCGCGGACGTGCGGATCATATTGATCGCGGTGTTCAGGAGGGTCGGCGACGTTCGTTGAAAGGGTGGGACAATGAACCGAGGCACGGGCTTGCCCCCTCACCGGGACGTATCCCGCGCCCTTTCTTCCGGCATCTGAAAGACCTCGAGATGGCACTTTTTGCAGAGGCACATAGCCAATTGCGGCTGCCCAGAGCGTCTGACCAGCCCGCAGGTTTGGACCCCAGGGACCTTTGAGTAAGGAGACACCGGCATGGGTATGATGCAGGAATTCAAGACGTTTGCCATGAGGGGCAATGTCGTGGATATGGCTGTGGGCATTATCATCGGCGGTGCCTTCGGCAAGATCGTCTCGTCCTTTGTCGCCGATGTGATCATGCCGCCGGTCGGGCTGCTGCTCGGGGGGACCGACTTCTCCAATCTGGCCATCATCCTGAAAGAGGCGGTGGGCGACGCGGAAGCGGTTACTCTGAACTACGGCGTCTTCATTCAAACCATCATCGATTTTATCCTTATCGCCCTTGCGATCTTCCTGGTGATCCGGGCGATGAACTCGTTGAAGAGGAAAAAGGCGGAGGCCCCGGGTGTGCCGCCGGCGCCCACCAAGCAAGAGGTTCTTCTGACGGAAATCAGGGACCTGCTGAAGCAACGCTAGACCCCGAGAAGGACCGGTCTCGGCCTCGCGTACCGACTCTGTCTCGGCAGCGGCAGGGGTGTCTCGTCGCGAGACGAGGACGGATCGCGAGGCGGCGGGTCGGTGACGGACACAGGTCGTCGTGGTTGAACCGGTTTCCATGACCGCTCGCGGGCACGAGCGATGAGGAAGGAGACGCGAATGAGTGGCAGAGCCGTACAGAAGAAGGGCAGCATCGGGGCGGCGGTGGCGTGGATGTTCCTCCTCTCGCTGTTGCTGTTCTGGCTTCCGTTGTTCGGTCCGCTGATTGCGGGTTTCGTCGGGGGCAAGAAGGCCGGCGGCGTAGGGGCCGCCCTCGGCGCGGTGCTCCTGCCAGCGGTTCTGCTCGCCCTGCTGTTCTTCGCCCTCGGCACGGCCCTGACCGCCATGCCCCTGATCGGCGCGGTCCTGGCGGCCGGAGGCTTCTTCACCGCTCTGGGCCTCATCAGCGCCCCCCTCTTCATCGGCGCCATCCTCGGCGGCGCCATGGCTTGACACTGACAGCCTGCGTCGGGTATGGTCTAATCGGTATGGGCGGCATGAACCTGGGCGTGGTGACATCGAGTCAGGAGCGGGAGATTTGGCGAGCGAGCGGGGCAAGGCGGCAGCGACAACAGCAACGTCGGGCCGGCTCAGACGAAGATCCTGATGGACGTCGAGGGCCCCGGCATGATCACGCACATCTGACGTTCCTCGGGCCCGAGCCACACCCGTGGGCGAAGAACGGCTCCGCCATCAGAACGAGGTTGAGCACGCTCATCATCAGCCACACCTTTTCGGATTCGCCTTGTATCACGCACCGACCCGGTGGGTGCAGATCAAACGAAGAACGCTCGCTCCAGCGCTCGGGATTCTCCTGAAGTCCGCCGTTCCGCACATTATGACGGTTGAGCCCCTCCAATGTTACCCTGGAAAACCGACATCCTCCGGAATTTGCCCCGCACGCAGGGTGACGCCCTCTATTCTTCGACGCAGAGAAGTAATTTGGCTTGCATCCGGCGGGACGAGAGCCCACAATGGTCCTGTTGAAGCGGACTTGCCGCCTGAGATCGAAGCCGCGCGTCAAGCGGGACAGACGGTACGATCCGGCGCCAGGCCGCATCACGGACGGAGAAGCCATGCGATGGCGGGATGGGACCGAGGTGAATTATGAAAACGATTCGCACCAAGACCGGTGTCCTCGTGATCGTCGCGTTCGCCGTCATCGCCTTCAGCGGCTCATTTCTGCTGTCGAAACTGCCCCGCCGCAGTGAGTGGGAGCGCTACCGCACGGTGTATCCCGAGAAGGCGATCCGCGCGAACCTCAAGCAGGTGGTGCTCGCGGGCGGTGTCTACCTGCGAAGTCACAGCGTCGACGAGGTCACGTACGACGAGCTTCTCAAGGTCGGCCAACTGATCTCCAAGCCGATCGATCCGGTGCTGGGCGAAGACTACCGCACCATCCGCCTGTCCCGATCCGATACAAAAGTCGAAGTCGTGACGGAAGACGGGCGAACCATCACGTACGAATTCGGGACCTTCGGAACCGGCGGCATCAGTTCGAGCCTCTCACTTCCAGGCGGAGGGTTCGGGGACATCGATCCAGGGCCAGGTGGATTGTGAATCGCTGCGCGTGGTGCACCGCTGATCCGGCCTATCAGGCCTATCACGACGAAGAATGGGGCGTGCCGGCCCACGACGACCGTCGCCTCTTTGAGATGCTGGTGCTCGAGGGGGCCCAGGCGGGGCTCAGTTGGCTGACGATTCTCAAGAAGAGGCAGGCGTACCGCCGGGCATTTGATGATTTCGTCGTCGAGAAGGTGGCCCGGTACGGACCGACGCAGATCCAGCGTCTGCTGAACGATTCGGGGATCGTGAGGAATCGGCTCAAGATCGAATCGGCCATTGGCAATGCGGGAGCCTTCCTGAACGTTCAGTCCGAGTTCAGCTCGTTCGATGCCTACATCTGGCGATTCATCGGCGGAGCGCCCCGACAGAATGCCTGGACGTCGCTCTCGCAGATCCCCGCCCGAACGGAAGAATCGGACGCCATGAGCAAGGACCTGAAGAAGCGCGGCTTCAACTTCGTGGGCTCGACCACCTGCTACGCCTTTATGCAGACGGTGGGCATGGTCAACGATCACGTGACCGACTGTTTTCGCTATGCGCAGGTGGCGCAGCTCGCCCGTTCGAAGCACTGAGAACGGGAACGGGACCGGGACCGGGACTCGACGGGATCTATGGCGACCATCCGATCTATCCGCGACATTCGTGAACGATTCCAAGTCAACTGGAATGGCTATCTCGCCCAGTACTGGATCTTTCTGCTGCTGCTGGCGGTCGCCTACAACCTGGCGGCTACGCCACTGCTGGTGCCCGCGTTTTGAGGCGGGACCGTTCCGTTGCTACAATCCCGCTCGGGCAGGGTCGCGCGGGCCTACCGCGGTCACGTCGATCTCCTCGAAGCCCAACTCGAAGGCGGGTGAGTCGGGTCGGAGGCGGAAGTCATAATTCTCCGGATCGACAAAGAGCGGATCGGCGTAGACCGAGTGTGCGTCCTTGCCTGTCTTGTGCCAGTCCTTCCAGCTCATACCGTTGAACTGAACCTCGTCCAGCGGCAGTGTCGGGTTGTAGTAGACGTTCCAGTCCATATCGAACGTGCTCGTCGTTTCGCGCGTGCCGCTGTCGCTCTTCGGGTGATAGTAGAACGTATACGCCTTGTCCTTCCAGTTGCCGTCGAGCAGCTTGCCTTCTTTCCAGTACACGATGTTGTTCTCGAAGAACACGCTCTTGTGCGGCTCGACGCGACTGCGGCTAAGCTGCTGGAGCCGACCGAACGCGAAGATGTTGTTGCGAACCGTCACCTCCTTGCAGAAGTGAATGTTGTAGCCGGCGAATTTCGTGTTGTAGACGATGTTGTTCTCGATCAGCAGGTGGGACGAGCCCTCGTCGTTGTAGATGCCCCAGCCACCATAGTGGTTGGCCTCGACGTCGTGGATCCGGTTGTTGCGGATCACCGTCCCGGGCGAGAGGCCCAGGGTGTAGATCGCGCCCATATCGGAGAGCAGTCCCTGGCCGATATGGTGGATATGATTAAATTCGACCACGTTATCCCGGCTGATACTGCGCTGATAACCCCACACCCAGCCGATCGAGACGCCCGTGTACCAGCCATGATGGATGGCGTTATGGGCGACGCGGTTGCCGCTGGTGTTCATCAGCAGCACGCCGACCGCTGAGGGGTAATCTTCGCCATAATTTTGCAGGACGTTGTCGGTGATGACGTTATCGCCCGTCCGCAGGAGCGGAGGGCCTTCGTGGGTGCCGCCGTTGATGCGGAAACCGCCGGCGGCGATGCGGCTGATCTCGTTGTACGTGAAGTGGTTGTCCGAGCAGCCTTCTCCGATCTCGAAGGCGAACGTCCCGAGGTTGGCCACCCGGCAGCGATCGAAGCGGCATTGCCGGGCACCCTCGAGCGTGATCGCGGCCGGCACGCTGGCCGAGCCCTGCCGGTCGTTCGAATTGCCGGGCGGCAGATGCCAGTTCGTGTACTCGAAGGAGAGACCGTCGAACGCAACATGCTCAACGTACTTGCGGTCGAGCGGGTCGCCCTGCAAGTGCAGAAAGGCCGATGCGAACGGCGCCGTGACCTCGGCGGTCTTCAGATCGTCGCCGGCACGCGGGATCGCGTATACCACGCCTGTCTCTCGATTCAGGTACCACTCGCCCGGTTTATCGAGTCCCTCGAAGACGTTCTCCACGATATAGCGGGCGCCGTCCTCGGAGAAATCGTCGGTGAAGACCTTGCCCGCTTTGTGTTTGAACGTCACGAGGTTCTTCTCGGTGTCGATCGACTGGATCGGCAGGTGCGAATCGGTCCAGAAGTGGTAGACGATCACCTCGACGTCATCGAGATTCGTCCAGGTCGAGTCGAGGTCCCCTGCCTTGAATTCGAACGACTGACAGTCCTTGTGATAGTTTGTCGTCCCCGGTGTGCCCTCGGGACAACCCGCCACGCGCAGGAAGCCCTCGTTGGGGATTCGGGCCCTTCGGTATTGTCGACCGTCGACGTAAAGCTGGCGGAAGTTCCATTGTCCCGCTCTGACCGCAGGCACGTCGGCCATCCAGATGTTGTCTCGGAACGTCTTCCAGCCCGCAATTTTGCGGCCCCCTGTGATGACGGGTTGTTCGCTGGCGTACGCCCGGTACAACACCGGAGATTCCGACGTTCCTGAATCGATCGGCTCCAGCACGAGGGGTCCGCTCAACGCGTAATGGCCTCCTCGCAGATAGACGGTCACAGGCCCGCTCAGACGGCCATCGCTCTTGAGCTCGCGGATCGCGTCTCGGGCGCGTTCCAGCGTGCGGAACGGGTGATCGATGTCGGTTCCCGCCGCCGTGTCGTCTCCGGCGGGCGAGATATAGAACGCATGTCCGGCGGCATTCGACGCCGTGCAGAAAGGGAAAATCAGCACGGCGCTGAAAAGGGCGAGGATCGCGTAGCGGGCGGTGCTCTGCATGAAGTTCTCCTTTGTTCTGTTGCGCGCGGCGGTTATGATGGCGTCCGGCTCGCCTACCCTGCGCCGAATACGCCTGCCCTGCTCTATACCATAGCCACCGTTCTGTGTCTACCCCGCTTCCGTGATGCAGAAGGCACCCAGCGGGTCCGCTCACGTTTGTCGCTTTTCCCTTGATTTCTCGCGGCGTTTCGCGGATGATGGAGTATTGAAGCCGTTCTGCGGCCCTGAGGTAGCTGTCCTGAAGGTTCGGGAGGGATACTCGCATGACGTGTGCTGAGAAGGTGAAGCGGGCCAAGGGGGGTTTCACGCTGATCGAGCTGCTGGTCGTCATCGCGATCATCGCGGTGTTGCTGAGCATCCTGCTGCCGGCGCTGGGCGTCGTGCGCGAGCAGGGCCGACGGATGGTCTGCGGACAGAACGAGAAGAATATGGGCCTGGGCCTCTTCGTCTACGCCAACGACAACGAGGGCAAACTGCCCATGAACGAGGTCGACCGCTGGCTCTTCGACGTCTCCTACTGGACTACCGACATCATCCTCAAGACCGGCGCCTTCGACCGGCACATCTTCTACTGCCCGTCGTGGAAACAGCGGGACGACATCATCTTCTGGCGCTACGGGGAGAACCTGCCCGGTGGAACGCCCGAGAGCTACCTCGCCCCGGAACCGAAGGATGAGGCGACCCGCAAGAACTACCATCGGATCATGGGCTACTTCTGGCTCATCGACTTCCAGGGAGGACGAACCAATCCGCCCATGAGTCCGGACGGGGTCGCCAAGGTATGGGTCCGCACGACGATGGCGCAGAAGACAATAGACACGAAGAAGAAGGTACCGCCCGCATCGACGGAACTCATCACCGACGTCACCGCCAGCGACGGTTCGGATCGGCAAACCGCCGACTTCACGAAGGCGTCGGGAGGCTGTCTGACCCGCTGGGGCATCTACGATCGGAGCAATCACCTGCGAAAAGGCACCAAGGCCTCCGGCGGCAATATCCTCTTCCTCGACGGACACGTCACCTGGCGCAAGTTCCAGGACATGGAACACCGCTGGTTCTACGAACTCTATGCCAATCCCTGTATGTGGTGGTAGCTTTTGTGATTCCGCACCCGTCTCACGCACGTCGCTTGCTGCTGGCAGCAACGGTCTGTCTGTGCAGCGTCTCTGCGACCTCGGCGAACTGGTATGCGGACGCCCAATGGTATCAGGTTTTTCCGGAGCGGTTTCGCAACGGAGACCCGACGAACGATCCGACGCCGGCCAGTCTCGAAGGGACGTGGCCGTATTTCATCCCCGAGGGCTGGCGTGTAGTCCCCTGGACTTCGGACTGGTACGCGTTACAGCCCTGGGAACGGGCAGACGGCAGAGGATTCTATGTCCATGCGCAGTTGCGACGCTACGGCGGCGATTTGCAGGGCCTGCTCGACAAGCTCGACTATCTGAAGGACCTCGGCGTCAACGCGCTCTATCTGAACCCCGTCTTCGAGTCGCCCTCGCTGCACAAGTACGGCGCGACGATGTTTCACCACGTGGACAAGCATTTCGGACCCGACCCGACGGGCGATCTGAGGCTGTTTGCCACCGAAGACCCAGCCGATCCTGCGACCTGGCAATGGAGCGCCGCTGACCGGTTGTTCCTGAAGCTGATCGCAGAGGTCCACCAGCGTGACATGCGGATCGTGATCGATGGGGTGTTCAACCACGTCGGGATTCCGTTCTGGGCGTTCCAGCGGGCCCGCCAGGAAGGCCCGGAAGGTCCGTTCGCCCAATGGTTCCACATCACGCGTTGGGACGATCCCGCCACTGACGCCGATGAGTTCGACTACCAGGGCTGGGCGGGGATCAAGGACCTGCCCGAATTCCGCAAGGACGAGGGCGGACCCCATCCCGAGGTCAAGGCGCATTTCAGAGCGGTGCTGCGACGGTGGATGGACCCCAACGGCGATGGCGACCCATCCGACGGCATCGACGGCTGGCGGCTGGACGTCGCCGCCGAAGTCCCGCTGGCTTTCTGGAAAGAATTTCGCGGATGGGTCAAGGCCATCAATCCGCAGGCCTACCTGACCGGCGAGATCTGGTGGGACGACTATCGGCAATGCACCTTCAAGAACGCCCGCCCCTGGCTCGACGACGCCTTCGACGGCGTGATGAACTATCGCTTTGGCGATGCGGTCTATCGGTTCTTCAACCAGACCGAGCCGATCTCCGCCACCGCGTTTGTCGGCCTGCTGGCCGACCTGCATCGCGACTATGGGTATGAACGCTGCCTGGACCTTCAGAATCTCCTGGGCTCGCACGACACCTCCCGCATCGGCTCGGCGGTCGTCAATCCCGCGCATCGCCAGGACCACGGGGCCAACCTCCAGAGCAATCCCGACTACGAGGTCCGCAAACCGAATCGAGTGGAGAAGCAGCGCTGGAAACAGATGGTTGCGTTCCAATTCCTCGCACCCGGTGCACCGTACATCTATTACGGCGACGAGGTGGGCATGTGGGGCGCCGACGATCCCGATTGCCGCAAGCCGATGGTGTGGGACGATCTGTCCTACGATGCCGAGCGTGCGCATCCGCTGGGACGCTCGCGTCCCGTCGATACCGTTCAGCCCGACACCGATCTGCTCGATTTCTACCGTACGCTGGCCACCTGGAGACGTCAGTACGACGCACTGCGACACGGTACGTTCAGGATTCTGCTGGCCGACGACCGGCGGCACCTGATCGCCTTCGAACGTGAGTTTGAGCGGACGCAGGTCGTGGCGATCTTCAATGCGACGGACCGCCCGTGCGAGGTGCCCTGGACGCGATTGGGCTTGCATCGATCAGACTCCTGGCGTTTTATCGCAGGAAGGGAGAACCCAAGCGAGATGATCCCGGTCGACGCACGGGGTGTCGTCGTGCTGGTTCGAGAATAAAGAGTGCTTGAAGAGGATACGGAATGACTCGACGCTGCTGGATATTGATCTCGATGGCAATGCTGGTTGCGACGCTGACGCCCTTGGCGGAGACGTTCGCCAACGACCGTCTGCTGGCCGGATTTCGGGAGCCGCCTTTGCCCGCCCGGCCGTCGGTGTACTGGGCCTGGGTCAATGGGCTGACGGACAAGGAGCGGATGACGGTCGAACTGGAGGAGATGAAGGCCAAGGGCATCGGAGGCGTGTACATCTTCGATATCGGCGCCCGCGATCCGCAAGGCATCGTCCCCGAGGGGCCCGCGTTCATGGGTCCCGAATCGCTCGATGCGATCGGCCATACCGTCCGCGAGGCGACGAGGCTCGGGATGGAGGTGGGCCTGGTCACGTCGAGCAGTTGGAACTGCGGCGGCCCCTGGGTGCCGCCCAAGTACGCCAGCATGGGCCTCTATCACCGCCAGATCAGCGTGACCGGGCCGACGCGACTGGAGGAGCCCCTGCCGTTGCCGGCGCTGCCCGCCCGCGCCCCGCGCGGTCCCGACGGCAACCCGGCGTATGTCAGAGACGCAGCGGTGCTGGCGATCCCGTCGCCCCAGCGGCTGGCGGGACACGAATTCGTCTTCGAACTCGCTCCGCCCGGCACGCATACCATCGACCGCGTGGCGCTCTACAATACGCTCAGCGGCGATGAGCAACGCTATGGCCCGACGCACCTGTTCACCAAGGATTTCGCGGTCTACGTATCAGCCGAAAAACCCGACCCAAACAGCTTCCGAGAGATCGTGAGGGCCACTCTCGAACCAAACACGGAGGCTCAGACGTTTCGCTTCGAGCCGATCCGCGCACGATATATCAAGCTGGTCATCCTCTCGGGTCACAATCCCCAGTTCGACCGCGTGCAATTGGGCGAGTTCGAGGTCTATGCGACGGACGGGGTGAACGTGGCCAATGCCTATCACCCCGACGGCAGCAAGACCGCCGCGAGTCTGCTGCACAGCAGCGGCGCGCTGGGCACGGAGACCGAGGCGAACTGGACCGCCGCCAACATCCACGACGGCGCCAAGTCGGGCCCGGCGGGAAGCTGGTCGTCGGTAGGCCTGCCGCCCCTGATCCTGGAAGACCCCAACCTGGTAGTTGACGTGACCGACCATATCGATGCGGACGGTCATCTCGACTGGGAGATCCCGGAAGGCGAGTGGATCCTCATGCGATTCGTCTGCGCCAATACGGGTCTGTCGCTGAGACTGCCCAGCCCCAACTCGGGCGGCCTGGCTATCGACCACTTCAGCGCCGACGCGACGAAGTTCCATTTCCAGTACCTCCTCGACAAACTGCATGAGGAACTGGGCGATTTCGAGGACACCGCGCTCAAGCAGATGTACGTGTGCAGCTACGAGCTGAGCGGATCGACGTGGACGGGCGACTTCCTGGCCCAGTTCGCCAGGCGGCGCGGGTATGACATGACGCGCTATCTGCCTGTGCTGGCGGGTTGTGCGCTGAAGGACCACGAGGCGGCGCAGCGGTTCGAGTACGATTACCGCAAGACGCTGGGCGATCTGCTCGTCGATGCCTTCTACAAGGCTGCGGCGGAGCTGTCGAACGAACATGGCCTGCTGCTCTGCGCCGAGGCGGGCGGGCCGGGACCGCCTCTGCACCAGGTCCCCGTCGATGCGCTCAAGGCGCTCGGGGCACTGGACATCCCGCGCGGCGAGTTCTGGAAGGACCACAAC
>CAZTGH010000149.1:0-11559 GCA_964612985.1 uncultured Pirellulales bacterium | reverse complement strand
TCTTTGGCTGGTCGGATCAGGGTCTTCATTCTGATCTGGTCGAGGTTGGGCAGGGTGATATTCCAACTGCACGGCAGTTGCAGACAGAGCCCCGTGCGCTTGCGATCTTCGGTAAGCAGAGCGATTCCGCCCGCGATGGCGTCGGCGGGCGAGGCGATGTTCAGTTCGCGCCCGTCCAGAACGACGCGCCCCGCTGTCTTGGGGTCCACGCCGAAGATGGCTCGGGCGATCTCGGTCCGCCCGGCGCCGACCAGGCCCGCCATCCCGACGATTTCGCCACGCCGGATTCCAAAGGTGACGTCCTGGACGCCGGCTTCAGACGAGAGCCCAACGACCTCGAAGAGCATCTCGCCAACGTCGCCCTGGCGCTGCGGGAAGAAATCCGTCAGCGCCCGGCCCACCATGTGGTGCACGATCTTCGGGATATCCAGTTCGGCGATCGACTCGGAGTGAACGAGTTGCCCGTCCCGCAGGACACTGACCTCGTCGGCCAGTTCGATGATCTCTTCGAGCCGGTGTGAGATGTAGACGATCGAAAGCCCTTGTTTGCGAAGCTGTCGCACGACATTGAACAGCCTTACGGTTTCGCGTTCGGACAGCGACGACGTTGGCTCATCCATGACGATGATCGAGGCGTTGCGGCGCAGGGCCTTGAGGATCTCAACGATCTGGCAATCGCCCATGGAGAGATCCTCGACCTTCGCGGTCGGTCGAATGTCGAAACGGTACTGGGTTGCCAGGCGGCGCGTTTGCGCCACCATCTCGTGGTGGCTGATCGTCAGCGGCAGGGGGCCACGCGGTTCGGCGCCGAGAAAGATGTTCTCGGCCACCGTCAGATGCTCGGCCAGGTCGAGTTCCTGGTAGATCATCGAGACGCCCGCTTCGATGGCCTCAGCCGGGTTGGTCGGCGTCTGAGGGTGGCCCTGGATTTCGATCGAGCCGGCATCGGGCGGATAGACTCCGGCGAGGATCTTCATCAGGGTGGACTTGCCGGCGCCGTTTTCACCGACCAGGGCGTGGACGCTGCCGGATCGCGCGCCGAATGTCACATCCGACAGCGCCTGGACCGGGCCGAAGCGCTTCGAAATCCCCGTCATCCGCAGCGCGATGTCACCCCGGACTGCCGTCTGTGAGGGACCGTCGTTCATATCTGTGAATCGAGCAATTCCCGGACCTTCGGGTCCGCCAGCCGATCCTGGGTGATCAGTTGCACGCCGGTATCGACCTGCTTCGGCACCGTCTGGCCTTTCTGATGGCGAATGATCGCCTTGACTCCGTCATACCCCATTTTGAACGGGTTCTGAATGACCAGGCTGTCGAGATCGCCTTTTTCCAGGCCGTCCACGACCATGGGCCAGGCGTCGAAGCCTACCATCTTGATCTTTTTCTGGCCCTGGTCGGCGTTGCGCAGGGCGGTCAGCGCGCCCCCTGCGGTGGTGGCGTTGCAGGCGAAGATTCCATCGACGTCGGGATTCCTCGTCAGCATGTCGTCGGTGACGTCGCGGGCCTTGTCCGTTGTCGGGGGACTGGGATACTGCGCATCGACGATCTGGATGTCGGGGTATTCCTTGGCGAGCGTTTCGCTGAAGCCGGCCAGGCGGGCGTCGGTCGAGCCCGAATTGGGGGTCCAGCGGACGATGATGATCTTGCCTTTGCCTTCGAGGATCTGGCCCATGCGCCGGGCGCTCAGGACGCCGCCTTTGTAGTTGTCGGTAGCCATGTAGGAGAGGATGTTCTCGGTATCGACGCCCGAATCGACGATCACGCAGGGGATGCCGCGCTCGTGGACCTTCTCGACCACGGGGACCAGTGCCTTGCGGTCACTGGGCGCCAGGACGATTCCGGCGACTTTCTGGGCCATCATGTCCTCGACGATCTGGACCTGCCGCTCGCGATCGGTCTCCACCTCCGGCCCGTTCCAGAGGATCTCATAGCCCTCTTCCTCGCCCGCCTTCAATGCGCCCTGGCGAACGCCCTCCCAGTAAACCGAAACAGTCTCTTTGGGGATGACGCCAATCTTCTTCGAGCCATCGCTGCCGCCCTTGCGAAGCACCCCGACGGTGATGAGGACTCCCGCAACGACAACCAGAAGGATAATCCATATCGCGTTCTTCATGATCTGCGCTCCCATCGAATCCTGTCACGTGCTCGTGGCGTGGGCTGGCCGAATCCGCCGACGACTGACGTCCCAGGATAGTGTTTCGCGAGGTCTCGTGCAACCGTTTTGCACAAGCCCGGCGTCCCAGTCCACGGAACGCGGTCCGTTCCGTTTGCTGGGCGGCACCGGGGAAATGCCGTCCGCCGGCGGTAGGCTCTTGACGCCCACATTTCCAGACGCCATTCTATAGTGATTTTCACGGGCCCGGGACACCGTCGCGACCGAGCCCGGACCGCCCAGAACACTACTTAAAGACGAGGTCCTACCCATGGCAGACCGATCGGACGCATTGACCGATGGCGAGGCAACTACAACCACGTCGGTTTCCCGTGCTACCGGCAAAGAAGGGTCCGCTCTGATTCCGCCCGGAATCGTCTTCCCCTTCATTCTGCTGGCCAGTTGCTTCATGTGGTGGGGGATCGCCAACAATATCACGGACCCGCTGGTCCGGGTCTTCAAAGCGGTGTTCGGAGAACTGACCACCTTTCAGGCGTCGCTGATTCAGTTCGCCTTCTACGGCGGCTATTTCTGCATGGCAATTCCCGGAGCCATCATCTCGCGTAAGTTCTCGTACAAGACCGGCGTGCTGGTCGGACTCGGGTTGTACGCCTTAGGCTGTTTCTTGCTGTATCCGTCAACGCTCCTCCAAAGGTTCGTGTTCTTCTGTATCTCCTACTATGTTCTGGCCTGCGGGCTGGGAATTCTCGAGACGAACGCCAATCCCTACATTCTGGCGATCGGTCCGATGAAGACGGCCACCCGGCGGCTCAATTTTGCCCAGTCGTTCAATCCCATCGGATCGGTCATCGGCATTCTTCTGTGCCAGATCCTGATTATGGCGCGTTTGCCGCAGGATGCCGAAGGCAATCTCTCGATCGCACCGGAGCAGATCTCCGAAGCGCTCAATATCGTCATCTTTCCCTATTTGTCCGTCGCCGGGATCCTGGTCGTCGTCTGGATTCTCATCGCCGTCACCAAGATGCCTCGCATGGCGGATACCGACGGCAGTGTCCATCTGCTGCATACGGCCAAGCAACTTTCAACGAACGCCAACTACGTATTTGCCGTGGTGGCTCAGTTCTTCTATGTGGGCGCCCAGATCACGGTGTGGACATACACCAACTTCTACATCCCCGAACAGATGCACGTCACGCAGGAAACCGCCCTCAAGTATCATACGGGAGCGTTGATTCTGTTCGGGGCCTCCCGATGGGTGTTTACCGGATTGATGAAACGCTTCAAAGCGCACACCCTGTTGCTTGCCGCAGCCGTACTGGCGGGACTATTGACGCTCAGTGTTATCTTTATCGGTGGCCTGGTCGGCGTTTGCTCGCTGATCGGTATTTCGGCGTTCATGTCGCTGATGTTCCCCACCATCTTCGGATTGGGATGTGAGGGTCTGGATGATGAGCAGACCAAGGTCGGAGCTTCCGGCTTGATCATGGCCATCCTGGGTGGGGCACTCATTACCCCCACGCAGGGTTGGCTGATTGATACGTTCAACGCTCGTCTCCTGGCCAAATACAGTGCCACCATGCCACAGGAGGCCGCCGAAGAACTGGCGACACAAGTCGCCGTCAGTTGGTCGTATGGCTTGCCGCTCGTCTGCTTCGTGGTCATTGGAATCTATGCGATGTACAACCGCAGATGGGAAGCAAAGAAGCTGGCCTGATCTTGGCTGAGGACCTCGAGAGCACACGGCCATACGTACTGACGCGGTTTCGACGACGGGCGGGTTCGCATGGCTGCCGTCTGTCGCCTGCCGTGCACCGGCCCGGCACAGTGTCTCCGAGCCGGACCGGGCGATGGCATATGTCCGATTACACGCTACAGATGATAGTCTCCTGCGGCTTCCGGCTGATAGAGCAGCGCGTCCACGCGGAGGCTTTTCTCGATTCGGTCGCCCACCCGACGGCCGAGGAGCGACGTGCCCATCGGACTCAACACCGAGACGCTGATTTCGTTCATCGTCCCATCCGAGACGTCTTCAAAGGGAAAAGCGAGCGAGAGGATCATCGATTGATCGCTCCGGTCGTCCTGCACGCGGACCTTGGAGTTGAGTGTGACTACGTCGTCCGGGATCTCGCGCGAAGGGACCACGTCGGCCCCGGCAAGCAGGGTTTGGAGTTGGGTGGCCCCCGCTTGCCGCGACGTGTCATCGGGGTCCGCCTGGTCCAGGAAGGCCTGTAAGCGGGCCAGATCGAAGTCCGTGATCTGTAGCCCCTTCTCGGTGCCGCTCGAGGCCTTGACCTTCGGTGCGCGTGTTCGCGTCAATCGCACGCGCCGGCGGCTACAGAATTCCTGCAACCGCTCGTCGATGAGCGCGATCTGCCGCTCCGAGAGGCCGGCTTCGAGCATATCGTCCGGCGCCATGAAGAAGATGTGATGCTTGTCTTTGGTGTGCTGCATGGGCAGGCAGCAAAGTTGGTCGTTCCACCAGCACACATGGTAGTAGCGCCGACCGTCTCTGGGCCGATCGGCAATCACCGTCCTTACGATCTCACGCAGTTCTTCCGCAGCCATGTTCCTTGTCCTTCCAATAATCGGTGTTTCTCCGTGTGGGGCTGGGGCCGCTACACCCACGCCGCGCAGAGCCACCTTGCTCTGGCATTTTCCTTAGATCCGAGAGATTCCTGGAGCGAAACTAGAACGTGTGGCGCAACGGCGGCGATGTACCGGAGAACAACAAGAGGGGATGATGGTAGAGCCCCTTGGACCATGCCGTCGATCGGGAGGACAGAAGGCTCCCCAGAGCAGAGGCAAGGGGGCCGTGGGTTGGTTTCAAGGCGCTCAGCAGCGCCCGATGAGATGTGGCATGCAGGATGACCATCGCTGAATCCTCTGACCCTAGAAGAAATACCAGTCGGCCGATAGAATCTCTGTGATCTTTGGCGCGATTCTCGTGGGATGTGGAATCGGCGCCGATCTGGGGCAGAGGAGGCGGTGTCGCGTTCTCGTTGGCATGGAGGAATTCCTTCCTAAGGGTGCATCCAAAAAAAAAGCCGGCGTTGAAGGCCGGCTGTTATCTGTTTGCAGTTCGCCGACCGTCAGAGTTTCCGCATGCGCAGCAGGCAGATGTTCGCCGGCCGACAGCACACCTCTACAGGTGCGCCGGACGGACCGGACGCTGTCCACTGCGTCGCCTCAAAAACCACACGATATCCAGCGAATTCGGTCATTCTTCCGATCCTGTTGCCGTAGGTCTTCCAGTTCACGGGCCATCAATGTATCGTCTACTCGCCCGTCTGTCAACCCGGCGTCAGAAGGTCATGCCGACGCCGAAGATGTACTTCACATCGGTGCTGCTGCGGCCTTGGGCCGGGCTGGCATCGTAGTTGAAGATCGTCTTGAAGTTGGCGAACATGCTCTTGGTGAAGCTGGCTCGAATCTCCGCCGTCGTAGTCAGATAGTAGTCGGAGAACTGCTCGAGGGACGGATAGTAGGTCAGATCGTGGAGAAATTTGACCGAGTCCGTCAGTTGGTGATCGAAGTTGTACCCTGCCTGAGCCGATAGCTCGCTGTTGCTGTCGGTTTCATCTTCGAATTTCTCGTAGAGAGACGCCAGACCGAGCGAGGTGGAGAAATTCGTCTTCTGGGATTCGATCCACTGATAACCGGCACCGCCGCCGACGACGACGCGTCGGTCCAGATCGGCGATCGCGTCTTTCTCATAGCTGCCGTTGACGAAGCCAAAGAACTTCTTCGAAAAGAAGTAATCGTACTGGGCTTTGGCCCGCCACCAGTCTTCCGTGGTCCTGTCCTCTCCGGTGTCGGGGTCCTCCTGCTTTCCCCTGGCGTAGTCGGCGCTGGCGGTCGTCCGGTCCTTTTCGCTACGGCGGGCGACGCTGAAGCTGGCATTGATCGCCTCGGTCGAGGTGTTGCCGCTGGTGGCGGTGAAGCCGGCCGAGAGACTTCCCGTCCACTTGGGCTTGGGCTTGGCAGGTGGGTTGATCGAGGCTAGGTTTTCCAGTTGAAAGCTTTGCGCTTGCAGGGCCGTGGCGGTGTCGATGGCGAAGGTCCCCGCCTCGGCCGCCATAATCGGCTGATTCAGGACCGTGCCATCCTTGAGATGCACCTCGACCGCCTCCGTGGTGCTGAGGGTCTGGACGTCGGTCAGAGGAATGGTGACCTCGCCGGCGGTGTCGGCCTCGAAGACGAGCTTTCCGTCGGTAAGCCGGACGAGGGTGCCGGTGAGGCGGTCCCCATTGTTCAGATAGACTTGATCGGCCTGTGCCACGGTGACAAACAGGAAGATACACAGTGCAACTGATCTCAGGATGCGTGCCATTTCTCGGCCTCCTTAAAATAACAGCGCCCGCCAAGCACGGTCGGTGGCAAGGGCCAAGCTCTTTCTCCCACTCTTAGATCCGGCGGCGCCGCAGCCATGAGGCTGCCGTCTTAGAGATGCGGATACCACGCCGACGAGAGACTATTCTAGAACCCTTTTCTCCAGGTGCAAGCACAATCTCTGCCCCGCGAACCCGGAGCGGGTATTCGAAATACGCAGCCCGAGAGCGGGAAGTTCCTGGATTCGACGTGGTTCTTTTGCCCATGCGGCTGCGCCGCCAGGGGGCGGGGCGACCTCAAATCCTGACCTTCGGGCCTTTCAAACCCGCCCGCGCCCAAGCCGTAAACTAAGGGCGCCGTGTCTCTTGCGACAATAAGAGTTTCTATTGGCCTTGATGTCCTCTATAATAAGATGCTATTCTGGAAAGGGCTTATGGAGCAACAATTCGACAAACTGACGGATGCCGAGCTTCTCCAGCGGTACATCCAGGGAGACGAAGCCGCTTTTCGCGAGATCGTCAATCGCTATAAGAACAGTCTGTACGCGTTCTTGCGGCAGTTTCTCAACCGGATGGACCTCGTGGAGGATGTCTTCCAGGAGACGTTTCTTCAGCTCTTTGCCAGCCGCAAGAGCTTCGACCCGAACCGTCCGCTGAGACCCTGGCTGTTTACGATCGCGGCCAACAAGGCCAAGGACGCTCTCCGCAAGGCCCAGCGGACCAGCGCCGTGCCGATCGGGGCCATCTCGGACGAACAGGACATGTCCTTCGACGAGATGCTCAACACCCTTTCGTCCAATAACAATATCCCGTACGACGAACTGGAGCGCAACGAAACCTCCGCCCGAGTCGATGAAGTCATCGCCCACATGCCCGAAAACCTGCGGGAAATCCTGGTCTTGGCCTACTTCAGCAAATTTTCGTATAAACAAATGGCCGACGCGCTCAGTATACCCATTGGGACTGTGAAGAGTCGCCTGCACACAGCCGTGGCCCGTTTTGCGAAAGACTGGAATGCACTTACAGGGAGTCAAGAGGTCAAATGACTTCGTTCACTGATCGACATCGAGAGCTGTTGTTTGATTACTCTTTGGGGCTGACATCGGAGGAGGAAACCGCAGAAGCCGAGAGGTTGTTGGGGCATTTTCCGGAAGCCGTAAGCCTGTACGGTACTCTGCGCACCGTCCTATCCCCGCTCGATGCCCTGGAGGTCGAACCTTGTCCCGAGGAGTTGGCAGCCAGGACGGTCCTTCGCTTGAAGGAAACTTCGCGGGCGGCTTCGGCGCCCCATGAAGAAGTGGAGGCCTTGGTTTCGGCCCGACAGGCCGATGTCCCAACGATCCGGATCCCTTTTTGGCGAAACTGGGGTGATATTGCTGCCGTGGCCGCTGTCCTGGTGCTGTTCGTGGGGGTTGTCCTGCCCACGTTGGGTTTTGCCCGGCAGAAGTACTGGCAATCCCGCTGCCAGGCCAATCTGGGGGGCGTTCAGGAGGGCCTGGTCAGCTATGCCGGGGACTTCAATGGACAACTTCCCAGCGTCGCGACCGAGGCCGGAGCACCCTGGTGGAAAGTAGGGTATCAAGGCCCGGAGAACCATTCCAACACTCGACGTGGATGGTTGCTCGTCCGGCAGGGCTACGTGTCCCCGGACAAGTTCGTCTGCCCCGCCCGGCGCATCGACGGGCGCGTGTCGTTTGACCGGTTGACGGTCGAAGACTACAGCGATTTTCCCGATCGCAGGTTCATCGGCTATAGCTTTCGCATCGGTTGTCCGCAGTCGAAAGAGAGTGAGCTGAGCGCACGGAAGGTGCTCCTGGCGGATATGAACCCGATCGCCGAGCAGTTCCCCAGGGACTTTTCCGCCAGTGTCAGCTTGCGATTGTGTGAGGAATTGCTGAAGGCCAACAGCCGTAACCATCGCGGTCGCGGCCAGAATGTCCTGCTCGGAGACGGATCCGTTCAGTTCATTCGGCAGCGACACACGAGTTTCTCCGACGACGATATCTACACGCTTTCGGAGATGTCCGACGGCTGCGAGATTCGAGGCTACGAGCGGCCCTCGCGCGAGGAGGACGCTTTCCTTGCCCCGTGATCGGTCGTTTCTGATTTGAGCTTCCAAGGCAGCCCGATGGGCTGCCTTTTTTATTGTCCGACCGAGGCGGAATCGCCCCTATTCTCCCGTGCCTTTTGGGGCATTCTCGAAGCAGATTCGGGCGTTGCGCTGAAGACCTTCCACACCCGCCCTATGGATGGGCGAGCCACCAAAGCGTTCCTCGAAGGACTCGCGTGTCAGACGGAGTACTTCCCCCAGATCCAACCGCATATCCTCTGCATGCAACGCGAGTTTCCGATTGGTGCGGCTCGGTGCGGCACGCTGGTGGGGACAGGCCAGGACGCAGGTGTCACAGCCAAAGATCCTGTCGCCGATCTTCTCCGCCAGCGCGGATGGGATCTCTCCCCTATGCTCGATCGTCAGATAGCTGATGCATTTGCGAGCGTCGAAACCGCCGTCGGCCTGTAACGCGCCGGTAGGGCAGGCCCGGATGCAGCGGTTGCAACCGGCGCACGTTCCGCCCGTCGGTTGATCCGGGGCCAGCGCCAGCGTCGTCACCAGCTCCCCCAGGAAGACCTGCGGTCCGAGCGTCGGATGGATCAGCATGTGGTTGGCGCCGATGAAACCCAGCCCGGCCCGAACCGCCAGGGCCCGCTCGGCCAGGGGAACCGAGTCGACGCATGCCTTGAATTGGTGTGCCGGTCCCGCCTTGGTACGGACGAAATTGGCCACCTCGAACAGGAGCGGTTTCATGAGATCATGATAGTCGCGATACCACGCGTACTGGGCCACCGTCCCCGAAGCTCGCGAGGTGAGCGCCGGCGTGGCCTGAGGCCTGCCGGGCTTGTAGTTCAGGGCGACAACGATCACCGACCGGGCGCCCGGCAGCAATGCAGCCGGGTGCGTGCGTTTCTCGACATTGCGATGCATGTATTGCATCTCTCCGGCCCGACCTTGGCGCAGCCAAAGTTCAAACCGCTCGATATCCGCGGCCGCGATCGGCGATGCGTCCGTAATCCCCACGGCGTCGAAGCCCAAGGAAAGGGCGCGTTCCTTAATCTGCTGTTCCAGAGTCATACGTGCAATTATACTACAAACCGACTTGAATCTCGAAATGACGGACAGTAGATCGGAGGTCGCTCATGAGAAGTCGCAGAAGGACCGTGGACAGGTGCGCGGAGAGGAGCGAGTGGTTGCAGGCTCTCGGGGCGTGTGTGCTGCTGATTGCTTTCTGCTTGTCGGCTCGCGCCGAGACGATCGTCACCTGGGATTTCGCCAAAGGGGTCCAGGGCTGGACCGGCAACAATGTCGTCCAGGATCTGACGGCGGGTCCCGAGGGGCTGGCGTTTATCTCGACCGGGATCGATCCGTGGATCGCGGGGCCGGCTGTCGATTTGCCCGAAGGGCAGATGACGCGGGTCACGGTGCGGATGAGGTCGGATGCCGACGCCGGCGCGGAGCTGTTCTATGGGCGACATTTCGAAGCGGGCCGCTCCGTTCGCTTCATGGTCGCCAACGACAATCAGTGGCACGACTATTCTCTGATGATTCGCCAGCCCCTGGGAGCGGGGACGCGCTTCCGCCTCGATCCGGCTACCGGACCGGGTTCGATCGTCGTTCGTTCCATCCACGTCGAATCGTTGCCGGGGGTCGCCCAGCCTCCGCTGAAGAAACCCGCAAGACCGGATCTCAGCCAGGTGGCGTTTGCATCGGTTCGGTCAGGCGATCTGCTCCTGAAGCACTCCCAACAGCGGTGGGGCAGTTTCGTGATTGAATCTGGCGGAACGGAAATGGCGGCAGGGCAGGGCTCCGAGATCATCGGGGTGGTACTGGGTGGGCAACCACATTGGCTCGAGCTGACTTCCGCCCAACTGACGTGCGAAAAGACTCAGGGGAGCCTCACGTGCGTCGCCATCTTGACCGATACCGATGGAGGTCAGTGGCGCTTGACGCGGCGCTTCTGGCCTGGCCAAGTCTCCGGAACGCTGGTGGTGGACACGGAATTCGTGACCGACCGCGACCGGGAAGTGGGCTATCTGCCCTGGCTGACGCTTTTCCCCGGTCTGGAAACGTTTGGCCCGCGCAAAACACAGGGGCTGCTGGCGGGACTGGAATACCTGGCCGATGAACCGAGCAGCAGCGAAGCCGACATCACCACGCCGGAACATGTCCGCCGGGTCCCGGACCCCGTCAAGATCACCTTCCCGCTGATGGCGATCGTCCACCAGGATCGCTACATCGGCCTGATCTGGGAACCATCCGACCTCGTAGCCCCCGTCTTCGATTCGCCCGACACGATCTACGACTCGGGCGCCCACGTGATGGCCCTGACCGCCCCGGCGGTCGGCGACCTGCGATTCGAGAACGATCTGGCGGCGCATACGCCGTTCCTGCTGCGGGCGGGGCAGCCGATTCGCTCGCGGGCCACCATCGTGGCCGGCCAGGGCGGGACCGTGGCTCCGGCGGTCGAAAAGTACACGCAGATTCGGGGACTGTTGCCTGTGCCCACGTTCAAGGGCGGGTTCGACGAGGCAGTGACACTGCTGGCCCATGGATGGCTCGACTCGGCGATCAACGAGGGTGGGCTGTTTCGTCATGCGGTCTGGGGCAGCAGCTTTGGGGCCCAGCCCGCCGTCGATGCCCCCGTCTACATGGATTGGCTCGCTCGGCACTGCGCCGCCGACGATCTCGTCGAGCGGCTCAAGAAGGGCCGTGACGAAGCATTGAGCAAGCTGCCGCCCGAAAGACCCTATGCAGGCACCGTTTCTCACGTGCGGACGCCTGCGACGGCGCTGGTGTTGGGCGGAGTGGAGTCCTACGTCCGTTCCCGGCGGTCCGAAGCAACGGCCCTGCTGAAGAACTTCGATGAGCAGGGCATCAAGCACTACCAGCCGGGTAAGGTGGACTATTCCAGGGGGCACTTCACATACCACGCCAACGGTCTGGCCGGCGCCGACGTCGTGCGAATCCTGGAAGCGGCGACTCTCTCGGCCGATCCCGAACTCATCGAGCAGGGCCTGGCCTTGCTCGACAAGCAAGCGGGACTCTACGCCGGCACGGTG
>CAZTGH010000148.1:0-11619 GCA_964612985.1 uncultured Pirellulales bacterium | reverse complement strand
GAGAAGGCCTTTCACGAGCGGACGGGAGGCTTCGCCTCCTATCCACAGGAGAGAGCGTATCGCCTGCTCTCGATGACCTGCGGCGGATGCTGCGGACGAGCGGTCCACCGCAAGCTCACGCAATTCTTGCGCACGATCCGCAAGAAAGAAGGGCTCGCGACCGAGCAGGTCGTCGTGCAGTTGTCGTCCTGCATGACCAACGACAACTACCACGCGCCGCCATGCCCGCATCTCGACTATATCCGCGCCCTGATCGATCGCATCGGCCTCGACGTGATGGACGCCAGCGTCATCAGCAAGAAATCGGAACGACGGAGGCAGGAGGGCGAATATCATCGGTAAGGAAGCCGCCAAAACAAAGCCGCTGTGCCGCCCCTGGCTTGGGGCAGCCCTGGCATACATCCCCCTGATATTGGGCGCCATCGGGCTGCTGCTCCATCTGACGGTTCGCGATTGCGTATATGTCCTGTCGCCGCTGTTCTATGGACTCGCGCCCGCGGTCCTGGTCGCGATGTTTGCGTTGTCGCTGGTTCTATCCCTGCGACTGCGCCTTCAGCGAAGGGCCATACTCTCGCTGATCGGCGTCGGGTTCGCCGGGGTGCTCTGGATTCACACCGACTACGTCCGTGGGAGCCCGCACGAGGGGAATGCCGTCGGTCGACCGATGCGCCTGGTCATGTGGAACCTCGCCAGACCCTCCGGTCGGGACAAACGCTTCCTGCCCACGCTCCAGGACTCGGACGCCGAGATCCTGGTGCTGGTCGAATCGGGGCGCGCCAGCGAACGCCGCCGCCGATTCTGGCAGACGCACTTCCCCGACTACCACGTAGTCCTGCTCGAACGACAGATCACCGTCCTGTCTCGCTATCCGATCGTCGATACCGCTGTCCACGTGATCGGCAGCTACACGCGCATCGCTGTCTGCGACCTGGAGGCTCCGTTCGGAGCCATGTCGGTCCTCGCTGTCGATATCGACAGCAACGTGTTCATCTCGCGAAGGCCTGCCATCGACCGCATCTACGAGCTCGCGCAGTCGAAGGCGGGCCCGGTGGCCATCCTGGGTGATTTCAATACGCCCCACACCTCCGCCTTCTTCGCCGATCTGTATCGCTCGTTCCAACACGCGTTCAAGCAGTCGGGAAACGGCTGGATCACCACCTGGCCCGCCTTCTGCCCCGCCTTGACCCTGGACCACATCTGGCTCTCCGACGACTTCGTTCTTGCGCGAACGGTCACCCGGCGACAGGCGTGCTCCGATCATGCGCTGGTAATGACCGACGTGCTGCTCCCCGATCCGCAGAACGAACCCGATCGAGCGGAGGTCTCCGCCCTATGACCGCCAGGCAAGCCACGCCGAGTCTGTTTGCTTCGTCCGAGCCCGCCCGGCCCGACAGCACCCACATCGTCCGCGTCGCCCTGGGCTCGGCGGCTGACACTGAGTTCGACTATCTCGTACCCGATACCCTCTGGCCCGTCGAGGTCGGACGCCGGGTCGAGATCCCGTTCGGCAAGGGCAACCGTCCCGAAGTCGGCTTCTGCGTGGAGTCGGATCTGCCGCCGGAGAAGGCCTTCGGAGGCGGGGGCCCAAGAGCCCGCCTCAAACACGTCGCCCGTGTCCTCGACGAGCAGCCTCTGCTCGGACCCGAACTGATGGAACTGGCCAGGTGGATTGCGGAATACTACGTCTGTCCGCTGGGCCAGGTGCTGGCCGCGATGGTGCCCGGCGCCGTCAAGCGCGCCGCCGGCGTCAAGAAGCAGCGGTGCGTCTACCTGATCGCGGGCGCCGAGGAGATCGCCGCCGAACTTCGCAGCGCCAAGCAGCGCCAGATCGTCAACCTCCTGAGCGAGCGCGAAGCGTTGTCGCTCGAATCTGCCCTGGAGATGGACGAACTGGTGGGCGCGGTCGACTGCAAGCCGCCCACGGTCAAGCGACTGGCCGAAAAAGGCATCGTCAAAATCGCCCTCAAGAAGGTCCTCAGCGCCCTGCCCGTCATCCCACCATCCATGGCCAACCCCGAGCGCGAGGTCGTCCTCAACGCCGATCAGCAGCAGGGCCTCGAGCAGATCCTGCATCAGATCGATTCAAACCGCTTCAGCGTCACCCTCCTCCATGGCGTCACCGACAGCGGCAAGACCGAACTCTACATCCGCGCCATCGAAGCGGTCCTGAAGAAGGGCAAGGCCGCCATTGTGCTGCTGCCCGAGATCGCGCTGACCGCCCAGACCGTCCAGCGGTTCCACGCCCGTTTCGAGCGGATTGCCGTCATGCACTCGGGCCTCACCGCCGGACAGCGCAACGTCCAATGGCAGAAGATCCGCGCCGGCGAAACCGACGTCGTCATCGGCGCCCGCTCCGCTATCTTCGCGCCGCTGCCCCAGGTGGGCATCGTCGTCGTCGACGAGGAGCACGAACCGAGCTACAAGCAGGACACCGTCCCACGCTACCATGGGCGCGACGTCGCCATCAAACGGGCCCAACTGGCCGGTGCCCATTGCCTGCTCGGCACCGCCACCCCCTCGCTGGAGAGCCTGTACAACTGCCAGACGAAATCCAGCTATACGCTGGTCCGCCTGCCGCGCCGCGTCATGGACCTGCCCATGCCCGAGATGAAGCTCGTGGACATGCGGCAGCGCGAGGCGGTCGCCGATCGGCACGACCTGCTCAGCGTGCCGCTCGTAGCGCAACTGGCCGAGACGCTCGCGCGGAACGAGCAAGCCATCCTGCTGCTCAACCGCCGGGGTTACAGCAATTTCGTCTTCTGCCCTTCCTGCAAACACACCCTGCAATGCCGCAACTGCGACGCCGCGCTGACCTTCCACAAGACCAAACGCTCGACGGCGCCGATGAAGACCGTCTCGGGTCGCCACATGGACTTTGGCTACGCCATCTGCCATCATTGTCTCGCCCAGACGCTGGTCCCGCACAACTGCCCCGTCTGTGGCAAGCCCATGACCATGATCGGCCTCGGCTCCCAGAGGCTCGAAGAGGAGCTGGCCGCCAAATTTCCCGAGGCCCGCGTCCGCCGGGTCGACAGCGATTCGATGGCCAGCCAGGACTACTACCGCCTGCTCCGCGAATTCGGCCAGGGCCGCATCGACATCCTCGCCGGCACCCAGATCCTCGCCAAGGGCCTCCACTTCCCCAACGTCACGCTGGTCGGCGTCGTCAGTGCCGATACCTGCCTCTATTTACCGGACTTTCGATCCAACGAGCGGACCTTCCAGTTGATCTCCCAGGTCGCCGGCAGGGCGGGACGCTCCGAAAAACGAGGCGTCGTCTACGTCCAGACCTATTTCCCCGAGCAGCCGACGATCAAATTCGCCCTGGACCAGAATTTCGACGGATTCGTCCGCGAGGAAATGAAGCACCGCGAAATCTGCACGCTGCCTCCCCTTTGGCGCTTGGCCACGATCGTGATGCGCGACGAAATCTACGACCGCCTCGAAACCGCCGCCAACAAGATGCGCCTGCGAGTCGACGAGATCGTCGCCGATCAGGGCTTGCAGGTGAAGGTCCGCGGCCCCATGCCCGCCGTAATCAGCCGCATTCAGCGGTTTCACCGCCTCCAGATCGTCCTCCAGGCCCCGACCCCCATCGTCATGGGCCGACTCTTCGCTGCCCTCCGCGCTGCGCCGCCCATTCGTCCCGCCGTAAAAATTGCTGTTGACATCGATCCCGTCAATCTGTTATAGCTTGCAATCTTTCAAAGCACGTGCTATACTGCACGGTTTGACGACCGGGGAGTAGCTCAGCTTGGCTAGAGCGCTGCGTTCGGGACGCAGAGGTCGGAGGTTCAAATCCTCTCTCCCCGATTTCCCTCTCCCGCCTGTTCTGTAGGGCGGGTCCTCAACCCACGCGTGAGACTGGTACGAATTCCTCCTGTGCGATGGAACTTGCCCGGCCTCTGCCGCGACGTTATAGTAGCGTTCCCTGCAGCGGTTCGCCCGGACAGACGATGCGGACCACCGCCGGAGCCGCGCCGAGGGTCGGCGCGCGAGCATGGACGCGAAGAAAGGCACAGGGTGAACTAAGGTCGTGGCAGGTTCCCGTACCGCAACGCTGAATTGCGAATCCCTCCCGTCGGGCGGACTGCGTCTGGCCTTCCAGGGCACGCTGAACGTCGCCGCGGCGCAGCAGCTTTGGCCACAGGCCATGCAGAAGGCGACCGAATGCGATCCGGCGCTCCTGCACGTCGACGCCCACGGCATCGAGAGCCTCGATGCCGCCGGCATGGCGCTGCTGTTCAAACTCCGCGCTCGCCAGCAGGAGCGGCAGGGCGAGTTCCGCATCGAAGGATTGCGCAGCGACCTCTCCGAATTGATGGAAGCGTTCGATCCAGGCGCGCCGCCCGAGCCGCCTTCGGACGATGGCCCGAGCCTCCTGATCCGCTCGGTTCACCGCATCGGCGAAATCACGCACGGATTTCTGACCGGCCTCCACGAGCAGGTGAGCTTCACCGGAGAAATCTCCATCCGCCTGCTGGGCGTAGTGATCCGTCCGCACCGCCTGCGATGGGCCGACACGTTTCTCATCGCAGAGAAAGCAGGCGCCAACGCCGTCGGCATCGTCGCCCTGATGGGTTTTCTGATCGGTCTGATCCTCGCCTTTCAGTCGGCGATCGCGATGCAGAAATTCGGTGCCGAGATTTACGTGGCGGACCTTGTCGCCATCTCGCTGTTCCGCGAACTGGGTCCGTTGATTACCGCCTTCATCCTCGCCAGCCGCAGCGGCTCAGCCTTCGCCGCTGAACTCGGCACCATGAAGGTCAACGAGGAAGTCGATGCCCTTGTGACGATGGGCCTCGACCCGGTTCAGTTCCTGGCCCTGCCCAGGCTGGTCGCAGCGATCTTCGTCACACCGCTGTTGACACTGTTCAATGAGTTGTTCGGCCTGATCGGCTGCGGGGTGGTCATGGCCTCGTTCGGATTTCCCGCCGCCACGTACATCAATCAGATTCAACAGGCCGCCACCCTGGGCGACATCTTCGGCGGCTTGGCCAAGACCTTTGTCTTCGGGACGCTCATCGCCGGTATCGGGTGTCTGCGAGGCTTGCAGACGGGCAATAGCCCCAGCGCCGTCGGCGATTCCGCCACTCGTGCCGTCGTCAGCGGAATCGTCGCCATTGTTGTCGCCGACGGGGTCTTCGCCGTCATGTATTACTATCTGGGGATATAGAAAGACATGGGCGCCGACGCACAGCCGATCATCCACGTCAACGACGTGACCGTGGGCTACGATCATCACGTAATCCTCGAGAACGTGACGTTCGAAGTCCGCGCCGGCGAAGTCTTCTGCATCCTCGGCGGTTCCGGCTGCGGAAAGAGCACGCTGCTTAAGCACATGATCGGGCTCCACGAGCCGATGAAGGGTCGCATCCTGATCGATGGCACTGACATTGTCGCCGCCGAGGGTGACGAACGCCGCGCCCTGTTCGGACGCATCGGAGTGGCCTATCAAAACGGCGCCCTCTTTGGTTCAATGAGCCTCCGCGAGAACATCCGTCTGGTGCTCGAGGAGTTCACGAGCCTGCCCCGCGACGCCATGGACACGATCGCCCGGATGAAGATGAAAGCGGTCGGGCTCGAAGGCGTCGGAGACCGCATGCCTTCGGAACTAAGCGGGGGCATGCGAAAACGCGCCGCCATCGCCCGGGCGCTGGCGCTGGACCCGAAGATCCTATTCCTCGATGAGCCTTCGGCAGGCCTGGACCCGATCACCGCCGCGCAGCTCGATGAACTCGTGCTCGACCTGTCGCAAACGCTGAAGATCACGTTCGTCATTGTCACGCACGAGCTGCCAAGCATATTCGCAGTGGCCGACCGTGCAATCATGCTCGACAAACAGCGCAAGACGATCATCGCTGAGGGTGCGCCGCAAGATTTACGCGACCACAGCGACGATCCATGGGTCCGGCAGTTCTTCAATCGAAAGTCGTCGCCGGACGTGACATAGACCAAGCGGATGCGCCACGGTCGCATTCGTCCGTGGAGATTTTGGGATGGATTGGTTCGATGCATAGAAAGCCGAGCTACTTCAAGATAGGCGTGTTTGTCATTCTCGCGGTGGTCCTGTTGCTGGTGGCTGTGGTGATCTTCGGTTCCGGCCTGCTCGGACAGGACGCCCTGAAGTTCGAGACCTACTTCAACGAATCCATCACCGGCCTGACCACCGGCTCCCATGTCGAGTTCCGTGGCGTTCGCATCGGCCAGGTCGAGACCATTACCTTCGCCGGCGGCACCTACAACGTCCCGCGCGAAGATGGCCAACTCTCGGTCTTTGAACCGTACGTCCGCGTCGTCTTCTCTGTCCCCCGCCGGAATATGCCCCAGTTCGCCGCTGAGGATACGATCGCCGTGCTGGATCAGATGATCGCACGCGGGCTTCGCGTCCGCGTTACCTCCAACATCCTCACCGGGCAGGCCTTTCTCGAAGCCAACTACCTCGATCCGGACCGTTTTCCCGTCCTCGAAGTCCCGTGGACGCCGGAATATGCCTACATCCCCTCCGCCCCCAGCGAGCTGACCACCCTGAAAGATTCGCTCGACAAGATTTTCGTCCGCCTGGAGGAGATCGATTTCGAAGAACTCGTAACATCCTTTCAGAAGACGCTTAACGCCGTCGAGAAAGCCGTGGCCGACGCGAACTTCGCCGAAATCAGCGAACAGACTGTCGGTCTCCTGGCCGACACGCGACAAAAGGTCAACGCACTCGACACCGCCGGTCTTAGCCAGGCGACCCACCAAATGTTGACCTCCTTCGATCGCGCGGTCACCGACGCGAACGTTCCCCAGTTGAGTGCAGAAGCCAGGCAGTTCGTCACCGAGATCCGGCAGACCAACGAGAGCCTTCAGCACCTGCTGGTCGGCCCCGAAGGCCTGCCCCCTGGGACGAACGTCCCCGAGGTGATCGCCAAGCTCAATCGGGCCATGACCGGCCTCGATCGTCTCGTCTCGAGCGAAAAGCCCGAGATCGAGATCATCCTCGCCAACTTTCGAGAGATCTCCGACAATCTGCGCGATCTGACCGAGAGTCTCAGAAGCCGTCCGTCGGAATTGTTCTTCAGCCGACCCCCACGCGAATCGGAGGTATACGAATGATGCCCAGGAGCAATGTGCTTGCCTTCTGCCCGACCCTCGCCATGCTGGCTCTGACCCTGGCTGGCTGTGCCCGACAGGCGGCCAACAGCCAGTTCTATCTGCTCCGGACCCCGCGCGAGGCGCCGCCCGCGACGAAGCAGAGCGAAGCGATTCTGACGCTGCCCCGCTTCACCATCGACGCCGCCTTTGCCGGACGCGGGCTGGTCTATCGCCTCGACGAATTCCGCTACGAATCGGACCCCTACAACGAGTTCTTCATCTCGCCGGCCGAGATGATCACCGAGCAGACGCGGCAATGGCTGGCCCAGTCGGGCCTCTTCGCCCAAGTCCTCGGCTCGACCCGATCCGTGGACCCCACCCACCAGATCGAGGCCAACATCATCGCCCTCTACGGAGATTTCCGCGACAAGGACGCCCCCAAGGCGGTCGTCGAGATCCGCTTCTTCTTCCTGCGTACCGACCGGCGGGGCGATACCGCGATCCTCCTGGCCAAACCCTACACCGCCGTCACCGACGTCGACGCCGCCGGGCCCCAGGACTTGATCGCCGGGTTCGACCGCGCCCTGCAAACGATCCTCACGGAATTCGAAAGGGACCTCGCCGAGGTGCTTTGACGCCTCTACATGAACGTGCGTCGCCCTGATGCCAGTGGCCTGCCGACTCTGTCATCCTGAGCCAAAGGCGGAGGATCTGCCCGAAGCGCAGGCGAACGGATTCAGGACGCTGTGGGCCCATCCCGACTTCCATCGCCTCCTGTGCAAGCACATCCATCTATCGCTTGCTGATCTTGCACGCGACATCGCTTCGCACCGTCGGCACTGCTGCGCGTAACCGATCCTGCTCGCACCGGACCTGCTGCGTCTCGAAGCATTCGCCCCGCCGGGTGTCCCACCACTGCACGACGTAGTCACCGCGCGTCAGATTCTCAACCGTCAGCACAGCCTTTTCGACCTGTGCCGGTTGCCGCTCTGCGACGACGAGATTCCACCACGCCGCCTCTCGATTCGACAGCCACAGATATGCGCAGTCGCTGCCCTGATACCCCAGCACGCGCAGCCGATCGTCCGAAGTGTCCGCAGTCGTCGGTTCCAGGCCCGCAAAAGACACATCGGACAGATATGCCGAAAGCGGGCGATAATGCCGATACGCATCCTGCATATCCAACTGCTCCCACCACCAGAACATCGCGGTCCCCGAGGGTCCCGCCAGCGCCGACGCCCACAGCGCGTTGTGAAAGTGCACCCCCTCGGTGTCCTTCTTCATCCACTCGCTCAACCCCCACTTGTCGGTCGCCAGCCCGAACTCCCCGATCAATGCCGGCTTGCTCGGCGCGTGCTCCCGCAGAAACCGCGCCTTCTCGACGATCGCTCCCACTTCGTCCTGGAAGTCGCTTTCATTTGGACGCAGATAGTGGTGCGCCTGACCGATCTCGAGCGCCTCCAGCCGGCAGTCGCGCGCCGAGGGGTGCCACGTGCTCGTCGTTTGCAGATGATGATACACGTCGATCTCATCCAGATACCCGCCGACCTCCTCATAGAACCGGTCCGTCGGCTTGCCCGGGTCCATCTCGTTGAAGTACTCCCAGCTACCCACACTCGTGGAATACCCCCACCGCGCCACCGCGTACCGCATGAAATCCTTGGCGTCCCGGATCGCCCGCTCATAGTCCACGCTCTCCGTATCCGACAGCGGATTCATGTACAGGTCGCGCGTCAGCACGCACAGCATCAGGTAGATCCCGTTCCGCTCCGCCGCCTCGACGATCGCATCCAGCATGAAGCAATCGAGCGGGTTGTAATAGCCCCGAACGGGCCGGTTAACCTCCGCCTCCCACAGCAGTTCCGCGCCCCCGTCCGACTCCTTCAGCGACAAATCCGCCACCCAGGCAGTCCCATCTCCCTCCAGCGTCAGCACCGTCCTTCGTAAGGGCGAATAATCATTCGCCCCCGTCCCGTCATCCGTACGAAACTCCTCCGCAAACGTCTGCCACTCCGCCCCGTTGTTGCCGATCCGCCACTCATGTTCGCCCACCTGTAAACGCAGCCCTGCTGCCCCTTCCGTCCTGCATCGCCCCCGGATCGTATAGCGCGTCCCGCTCCGCAGCACCACCCGATGCGAAGGCGAAACCTCGATCGACATCCCGCTGTCGCCCGTGATCTCGACGCATTGGCCCTCGCCCTCTGGCGTCGGCACGATCGGCGACTGGCGGTTCCACGAACGCTTCCACGCACTCTTCGGCGCCTCGATCGCGATCGCCCAGTCGTCGCAGCACGTCCAGATGCGCACGAAATTCGCCCCGTTCTCCGCCAGCTTGCCGAAGATCTCCTCCGCCTTCGGAACGTTCACATACTGACCCTCGCCAATGAACGCGATATTCTGCCCGATCGCGAAGAACGGATCACCCTCGCTGAACTCGAAGAAACGCGGGTCTTCGTTGCTGGTCCGCAAGAATCCCTTGCTCTCCGACGGGACGCACTCGACGCGAATCGTCTCCGACAGCGCCTGACCCCGATCGTCCTTCAACTGCGCCCGGATCGCATACGTTCCCGTCTCCATTGGCGCAAACCGCGCCTTCCAGACCCCCTCGCCCTTGGGGTAATACCAGGCGACGGTCTTGCCGTCCCGGGACACATCGTGCCGCTCGTAGTCCTGGGCAAAAAACGCTGGTGCCACGAGTGATTTCCCACTGGGCGACTCAATCAGCAGATCGATCGCCACCTCGCACGGATCGAACGGATCTTCGTAACGCCGATCGACCGCCAATTCCAGTTCCAGTCGGCTGTACCGCCCAACTTGGGCGGGATGAACCCCAATGGCGATCGTGCCCGATGCGGCGCTGACCGATTGGAACAGGCTCGCAAGAAGAATAAAACGGAAAAGCACCCCTGCAAAACGCGTTCTGTATTCCATGTGTCACTCTCCAAAGGCTCGGTTTTTCATACAAGATAACCTACCACGCTCTGCCCGCGGATGAAAGGCGCTTGCACCGCCCCCGGGAAAGCGGCATACTCCATGCATGGCAATGATTTGCCGACAGGCCGGACCCCAATGAAGGAGGTTTCATCATGACCGATCGACGAACGACCCGACGAGGTTTTCTTCGCGACACAGCCCTGGCCGCCGGAACGCTGGCCCTTTCTTCGTCGCTGACCCGTGCTACTGCTGAGGACCGCATCCACGTCGCCTGCAATTCCTACTCCTGGAATGTGTTCTATCAGCGCGAAGGTCGCAACTTCGATCAGTCGCTCGACGCCGGGCTGGCCGAGGTGGCCGCCAGCGGGCTCGACGGATTCGAGCCTTCCTTTGGCGATCCCGCCCAGGTCGACCGCCTCGCGCCGCTGCTCAAAAAGCACCGCCTCCAGATGCGTTCGTTCTACGTCAACAGCTCCCTGCACCAGCCCGACCAGGCCGACCGCAGCATCGATCAGATCCTCTCCGTCGCCCGCCGGGCCAGAGAGGCTGGCGCACGCATCGTCGTAACCAATCCCAACCCTCTCGCTTGGGGCGGACCCCAGAACAAGGACGACACCCAGCTCCGCACCCAGGCGGACGCCCTCAACCGCCTCGGCGCCGAACTCAGGAAGATCGACCTGACCCTCGCCTACCACAACCACGACATGGAGCTGCGCCAAGCCGCCCGCGAGTTCCACCACATGATGCTGGGCACCGACCCCGCCAACGTCACCCTTTGCCTCGACTCGCACTGGGTCTATCGCGGATCGGGCAATTCCCAGGTGGCCCTTTTCGACATCGTCAAGCTCTATGGCAAGCGGATCAGCGAACTGCACCTCCGCCAGTCCAAAGACGGCGTCTGGACCGAGGCCTTCGGACCCGGCGATATCGACTACCCCGCCTTCGGCGACGCCGTCGGCCAGACGGGCGTCCGCCCCCATATCGTCCTCGAACAGGCCATCGAAAACGGCTCGCCCGATACGATGGAACCCCTGGAGGCCTTCCGCCGCAGCACCGACTACGTCCGCCGCCTCTTCGCCGACCTCGGCCAGAACGCCTGACCCCGCGAAGGTGGTTTCCGACCGGTAGGGGCGAGGCATGCCTCGCCCTCGCCACCTGCGCAAAAAACCTTGCACTGCACGGGACATTCCGATAAAATCACAGCAGTGAATTGAGGTTCGAAGGTGGGCCGGAATTGACCATTATATTCGTGCCCGTCGCTATCATACGATTGTCGCTTGTCATACCGCCGGCGCCTTCGCCCACCTCGCCGAAGAAGCTCGTACTGGCTTGAGGGAACACGGAGTATCGCCAACACCCCGCCAACGCAGAGAATTTCAACCAAAGCCGCGCCCTCGGTGCGGTCGAAAAGAAGTCGTGTGCTGGTTATTATTCATTCATCCCAGTCAAGGAGCGGTACGATGGCGTGGAAAACGAAGATGGCAGGCTTGTTCCTGCTGCACCTGGCGGCCGGGATCGCCTGCGCCGCCGGCGTCGAAGTCATGATGGTCGTTCCCAAGACCCTGTACTCGGGAGGCTCGGCGTCGGCGACGATCACCGCCGTCGATG
>CAZTGH010000147.1:0-11624 GCA_964612985.1 uncultured Pirellulales bacterium | reverse complement strand
ACACAGGGTGCGCCCGGCCCATCACGTATTGGTGTGGCCTCTGCCCTGGAGGAGCCATCATGAAATCCAGATTCTTGGCGATGGCCTTGGCCCTGCTCGCGAGCGTCAACCAAGACGCTTATCCACTGTCGGAAGCTGCGGCCCCACCGGAGACCGACGCCCGGGTGGTGTTTCAGTATCGTGTGCCTGTACGCACGAACAGAGGGGAGCGAGACGCCTTTCTCTGGATTTCGCCCCGAGCCCGTAACCTCCGAGGCGTGGTGATTGGCGGCATGACGTTGATGGAACGAGAGATGGCCAGGGATGCGCGTATTCGTCACGCGTGCACACACCAGCAACTGGCGATCCTTTTCCCCAAGTGCGGGCTTGGCCAGACAGACGTTCAGGACGTACTGGATACGTTTGCGGAAGTCTCTGGGTATCATGAACTCTCCGCGGCGCCGCTGGTGTTTGTCGGCTACTCGGCGGGGGGGCCGCAAGCCAAGGCTCGTGCCATCGAAATGGCATCCCGCTGCTTCGGGTTGGTGCAATATCGTGGTGGAACCCTGGGCGGCGACAGCCCGCTTCCTCCTGGTATTCCCTCCCTCATGATGGCGGGGCAATTCGATGAGTTTGGCGGCACGATGCGCACCGAAGTAGGCTGTGAATCTTGGGAGGCAGGACGCGATGCTGTGGCGGTCTATCGCAGGCAGAATGCGCGTCATCTCGCCAGCATTGTGGTCAAACCGGGGGCGGGGCATTTTGCGTGGTCTGCGCGTAACGCTCGATATCTGGCGACCTTCATCCGCAAGGCTGCTCAAGTGCGCATCCCAGTGGTTGTCGTGGGAAACAAGTTGCACATCTGCGACATTCCCATGCGTTCCAAGTTTCCTATTGCGATCAAGGTCGTGGCTTACCAGTTCGGCAGTGGGGTTGAGCCTCTGGTTAAGACCGCAGTGCCGGTAGAGCAGGTGATCCAAATCACGAGGTGACTGTTATGATTCGAGTGCGGTCCATGACTGTGGTCATGCTGGTCAACGGTCTTATTGTTCTCTGTGAACCGGTGACAGCGGTTCCCCCCCGTCCGGGAGACCCCGAATGGCCAATGGCCTGGATAACCTATCGCCAGGTGAATTCACTCCAAGAGGATATCGCGGATCTGAAGGCTCACGGCGTTGGGCTGATGAGCTGGCGGGGCGAGAGCTCTGAACACATCAAGGAATCTATCGAGATTGCGCGGCACACCGGTATGAAATTCCATATTCATCTGCCCGAAATCACCGAACATGCGGGTTTGGTCAAGCGCGCCGATCTCGATCCAACAATGGCGGTGATGATCGGCGGCGTCTATCGAGGTAAAGCGATCGACCGGCATCTCTTCTCCTTTACGGCGGGTAAACACGAAATCCTGATCGAACCGCCCGTCTACAACAAAGGCTTCGCCTACACACGTCGTGACGAGAAATTCGGCCACTATTTCCCGGATATCGGCGCCCCGGTCCGAGCGGAGGTCATCGTGCCGTTGAAACCATTCGATGGTCGACAGCATCTGAAAGTCATACCGGCGGCGGTAGGCGAGGCGAAAGCCGATGCGGAGCTGGAAATCGACAGCGTCACCTCCGACATGCCGGCCAGCAGTGAAACCGATGGCCGCCAGCTTTATGAGCTGCGCTTCGATCTGACGGGACTGGAAGGGGCGATGCTTGACCAGGTGGGTCTGGCAGTCTACTGGGATTATCACGGCTACAAGGACTACTGGATGTTTGGCCAGGGTACCGTCAGTGCCTGGGCACCGACCACCCACGATGCGCTGCGCGCCGAGGTTCGCAGGCTCCTCGCTATGTGGACTGAGGCGAACGGCGGCTCTTTTCCCACCGACGTAGTTCTGGCGGTACGTTTTGGGGACGAATGCTTCTACACGACGGGCCATCTTAATGGTCCGGCTGTCAGTTACCCACTTTGGGATTACAGTGAACCCTCCGTTCGCGCGTTTCGCGCAAGAGCCGGGGACCTGGCGTATCCGCGGACGTGGGGTTTTCCGGAAATCTACGGTCCCGATGCCTACGCTTGGTGGCTTTACAATCTGCATGAGGGCTGTGCCCATCTCTGCGGTATCGTTCGCGAGGAAATCGCTCGTGCAGCACCTGGACTGCGCGTGTTCCGCAATACGACGCGTATGGGCGTGTTTCACCCCTCGAACGATTTCGATGGATCGGGGCAGGAGGTCTTGGCACAGAATCTTGACATCATTCACTTCGATCCATATCCGGTGGGAGCCAGTGGGTACAAGCCGGTCATACCGCGCGATATGAACTACGGCGCTGGCCTGGCCCGACGCTATGACCGTTTGCTGATTCCGTGGATGCAAGCGCACACCTATGCGCCGGGAGGGCTGACGGATGTCTCGCCCGCCGAAGTTGAACGGATGGCCGCCGAGCATTGGTCCCACGGGGTCGACGCGATCATCTGGCTGGGCTATGGCTCTACGTTTCCCAAGTCCAGACCGGACAGTTGGGATCGGGCGGGGCGGTTTCATCAGAAACTGGCCGCCACGCCGCCCGTGAAGCCAAAGGCGCGACTTGCAGTGCTCCGGCCTTATCGAACCTGGGCCCTTTCCAGTCAGCATGCAGGACGGATTCGGAATCCAGCCGATTGGATGCTTCAACAATTGCTGGAAGTCTGGGCCGTGCAACACGGCCAGCCGTACGACATCTTCGAGCTGTCTCCGGGCCTCAGCCCTTCAGAGCAGGAGCAATTGAACGCGACCCTCAAGGACTACCCGATGATCGTCTCGACGGTGCCCTTTGAGGGTGCCATGGTCATCGGTGCGGATACCGAGGGCACCGCCGTCGATCCAAACACGTCCCAGCGAGTCCAAAGGCAGTTCGAAAAAGTGCTGATCTCTCAGGGGTGGCTGAAGGCCTCTGCCGATCTTCCAACGGTTGAGACCTCGACTCGGTCGGACGGTATGATGGCGGACTCGCCGGTGACCTTCCCCAAACAGGGAGCCTTGCCGGCCCAGTACCCGCCAGACGTGCAGCAGCCGAGCGAACCGGCGGAGGACGGCTACTACATCTTCGGTTCACCCTGTCGGTCGCTGGCGCAAATCGGCAGGATCCAGAAGGAAATGCCGAAGGGCAAGTTCACTCCGCCGCCGTCAGACTGGACACATCTGGAGCGAGCCCGGCGGGTTTTTATTGAAGGCGGTGAACTTCACCTGCTGGCCGTAGGGGATAGTATCGTCAATGACACGATGCGGTCTGGTTGGGTGGCGAAACTGCAGGAGGCCTACCCGAAGGCTCGCATTAAGGCCACCGTCTACGTGCGGGGTGGTGGCGGATGCCAGCACTACAGGGAGCAGGGACGCGTCGCCAAGAATATCGTTCCGCGCCAACCGGACATCGTCTTCATCGGCGGTATCAGCCAGAAAGACATCGAGAGTATCCGCGAAGTCATACACCAGTTGCGCGAGGGGCTGCCGGCAGTCGAAATCCTGCTTGCCACCGGCACGTTCGGGACGACAGATCCCCGCGACCCGGAGGCGCTCGCTCGGGCCCCGTATTCGGGCACAGGCTGGCATGGGCAGTTGCTGAAGAAGCTGGCGGGCGAGGAGCGATGTGCCTATCTCGATATGACGACACCATGGGCGCAGTATGTCCGCTCCACCGGGGTGCATCCGCACCGCTTCTATCGCGATGCGGTTCATGCCAACGAATTCGGCGAGCAGATATTGTCGAAGATCCTCATGGCGTTCTTCTCGCCTGCCGAGCATGCTGCTGTCGTACCTTCGGCGGCGATGGCCCGCCCGTAAGCGCCAGGGTAAGAGGATCACAGCCATTTCACGGCAAGTAATCGTAGATCTGGGCGATGCACTTGTTGTCGTATGAACCCGGGGGCATCGTCGGGGGCAATCTTGGTTGGATGGCTTGGAGGAGTAGCGTTTTTTGAACAGACTCAGGCTTCAAGCGTCTATTGACATAAGAGCAGTGTGTCGTGGATTCTAACTCGCAGGCACACGGTGATTGGACTGGGAGATTATCGATGATGCAGTTAGAAACAAGAGAAGACGTGCAGCCGATCTGTTCGCATTGCTCGGCGGAGTTGACCACACTGTGGATGCAGACGGTCCGGGGAATCCTGGGCAAGCGTTATATCTACTTCTGCCCCCATTGTCATAAGGTACTTGGTGTATCGCATCGAAAGGGTTTCTGGATGGGATAGTCGTTATCACGCGCGCACGGCTGAGGGGGGGCAACATCGCAGCAGAAAGCTGACGGCGACCGCTGAAGTTCCGGCAGGGGGGGCGGTGCGCTGCCGGGGCGCAGTGGGTGCTCGTCAGTGCAGCGGTTATGGCGTTCCTTCCGGTGGGGGGGGCGGCGGTCTTCGTTCGCCCGGACTCCGGCCGGATCGGGGAGACTCGCGAACTTTTTTCTTTCTTTTGCCTTGAATCTACTATGAACATAGTACATACTGCAATCATAGTAGTTTCTCATTAACTGGAGACAACATGGCAAAGCGTGTGAAACCGTCCGATCTGGAGATGCAGGTGCTGGCCGTCCTCTGGGAGAAGGGCCCCTCGACCGCCCGCGAAGTGCTGGAAGCGATGCCCGACGGCAAGAAGCGGGCGTACACGACGATCCTCTCGGTAATGCAGGTGATGGAGAAGAAGGGCCTGCTGACGCATACGAACAAGGGGACGGCGCACGTCTATCGGCCGAAGGTCAGTCAGCGGAGCGTCGTCCAGCCGTTCATGCGCAAGGTCGTCAAGGAAGTCTTCGGCGGTCGGCCTGCCGCAGTGATGCAGGCGCTGCTGGATGAGAGCCTCATTAGTGATGAAGACGTGGCGGAGATGGAGAGACTCCTCGCCAAGGCACGCGCGGGTCAGAATGCAAATGCGAAGGGAGAGTAATCATGGAACGTCTGGCAATCCTCCTGCAGGGCGAGTTCTTCAGGAACCTGCTGCTGGCGCTTGCCCACACGCTGTGGCAGGGAGCTGCCGTGGCGGCAGTGCTGTTCGCATATCTGCGGCGTACCCCGGCAGCGGCCGTGGAAAGGCGATACGCCGCGGGTGTTATCGCGTTGGCTGCCATCGTACTTGGTGGCCTGCTGACCTGGTCGATCCTGAGCTATGAGCCAACTGCACCGAGCCCGGAGCCAGCCGATTCGCCCGGTGCGCCCGGAAAGGTCGCAGCGAATGCCGGGCATGCGGATCGGGCCGAGGTGACTCCACCTGCGATCCATACTGCCAGCACGCGAGAGGCAGCGCAGGTATCGAACGCCTGGCGGCTCTGGCTTACCACCGGCTGGCTGGCAGGCGTGGTCGTCATGCTGGCCCGCGCGGTTGCCGTCGTCGTCGGTGGCGGACGATTGCGAAGGCAGTGCAAACCGCTGGAGGATGGGGCGATCCTCGACCTCGTCGAGCAGGTGCGCCGGCGCATGCACATTTGCAGACGGGTCCGCGTGCTTGTTGGTGAAGGAATCTCCGTGCCCGGCGTGATCGGATGCGTCTGGCCGACGCTGCTATTGCCAGCTTCGATGGTAACGGGCATTGCGCCGGAGGACCTGCGGGCGATCCTCACGCACGAGCTCTCCCACATCAGGCGATACGATTACCTCGTGAACTTCTGCCAGATGATCGTCGAGGCGCTGCTGTTCTTCAACCCGGCGGTCTGGTGGATCAGCCGGCAGATCCGCATCGAGCGGGAGGCCTGCTGCGATGCGGCCAGCATCCTGATCACCGGCGAGCGCACCCGGTACGCGGAGGTCCTGGTTGCCTGGGCCCGGCGGGTCCGGCAGGATCCCCGGGCCACGCCGGCCCCTGCCATCGGATTCAGCGCAGACGGCGACACGGGAGGCCTGCTCGACCGCGTGCGCCGCATCGTGGTGGTCGGCCATCAGCCAAAGCCTCGCGTCTCCTGGCGCGCGGCAACGGTCATGCTGGTGCTCTCGCTCCTGTGCCTGGTCCTGATCCAGCAGGTGACCACGCTGGCGGTCGGTCTGGCCGGGCGCATCCTGACGCCCCGCGAGCGCATCGAGCAGATCGCCACGATATCGAAGGAGTATGGAAAAGAGAACCGGGAGTATGGCCCCGAGGACCGGATTCAAGTCTCCGGCACGGTCAACACGTGGGACGCGGCGCCGCTGCCCGACCGCGTCCATCTGATCCTGCAATACGGACGGCACAATACCACCGGCTCCATGAGCATGGGCGTATCCCGAGACGGCACATTCAAGGCCTCCGTCGAATATGGAGGGATCTCGATCAGCGCCTCGGCGGACGGGTACGCCTCCGCCTTCGCGGGCCCCTTTGAGGCCGAGCCGGGTGGCTCCATCGAAGGGGTGCATCTGGTGCTGGGGAAGGGCTTCCCCGCACAGATCCTGACGCTCGATGAAGCTGGTTGGCCCATCGAGGGGGCCGAACTGGTCGGTGGTTACACCTATGGCAACGACGGTTCATTCCATCACACGATCCACCTCCAGACCAATGCCGAAGGCGCGGCCACACTGCAGCATGCCACGGCCCAGACGATGACGCTGATGATCGAGGCCGATGGGTACGAGTCGGATCGATTCGACGGGCTCGTGCTGACGCCCGATGAGATTACCCTCCTGACGCTGAAGAAGGCTAAGCCCACCGCCGGCGTCGTAGTATCCGAAGCCACCGGCGAACCGATTGCCGGCGCGGGCGTTCGCATCCTGGCATCCGCGCGGGGCAATCATTCCTATGGCGAAAGCCAGGTCACCAGCACGCCGGACACTCATACAGACGCAGACGGCGCATTCGAACTGAACCGTCTCCGCCGCGACCGTCAGTATCTGCTGCACGTCCACAGCCCCGGCTATGCACATGAGTACGTATTCCCCGTCGAAGCCGGGGACGATGCCCTTGTGATCCCCCTCGGACCGCAGAAGATCATTCGCGGGCGGGTTACCGGTGATCTGTCCCTGCTGTCCACGGATTCCAAATCGGGCGAGCCAATCATCCATGTGGCAAACAGGTACGGTTTCCCCGAGAGGAGTTACTACACCGGTAACGACAAGTGCCCGGTGACGATCCGGGAAGGCGTGGCGTACTTCGAAATCGAGGACTTCTGGGGTCAGACCGTCATCCTCTCGGCCGGACCTGAGCGGGTCGTCCTGGATGTCGACGAGGATCCGCTCGACAACGTTGTCCTTGATCTGAAGCCATCCGCACGACGGCTGGTGGTCCTGGAATTCACCATGCCGGAAGACGCGCCGCCCCTCGACGGGGGCGTCCGCATCGACTACATCACCGACCGCGCCAAAGAGCAGGGGCAGGGGATGACGCCGAAATGGCTCGACATCGAGAACAACCGGGCCGAGTGCGAGGTCCCCGTGCCGGCCGAGTTCAAGTATCAGACCGCCTTCGAGCAGGGCAAGCGGCCGACGGGCTACTGGTTCAACGAAATCCGGCCGATCCGTATCGAGGCAGGCGATGAACCCTTCGTGATCGAAGTGCCGACCCATCCGGCCGGGGCGATCTACGGCCGCGTCCTCCAACCCGATGGAAGCGTTGCCCCCGACGCTCGTGCGTCTCTGATGGTCGTCCAAAGGCCTGAAATCGAAGACGGACGGTCCTTCTTCAGTCTCTACGACGCGATCAGCGCGGAGCGGGGGACGTTCAATGCGACCCCTCTGCCGCTCGGAGGCCAGTACGCCATCGCGGCGCATGGGGCCAACCTCGTGGTAACCAGCGAGATCTTCTCACTCGACGAGACGAACCCGATCGTCAGTGTGGACCTGACGTTGCCGCGCGGCGTCGACGTGCATGGCCGACTGCTCGATGTTGATGGGACCCCCGTGAGCCACCCCGTGACGCTGCACCTGTCCGCCGTCCGGGGCAGCCATTCGTGGGGCACATCCGGCTCGACCGTCGAGCCGGACGAGGCGGGCCGATTCGTGTTCAGAGACGTGAATCCCGGTCCCGCAGGCTCGTGCTACGTCAAGGTTGCCGACACCCCATGGCGCCGCCCTGCCCGACAGGAGATCCCCAACTTGCAGACACCGGTCGTCGTCCGCCTGACGAAGGGCCATTCCGTAACGGGCACCGTGATCGATGACAAATCGGGCTGGCCCGTCGAGGGGGCAGAGGTCTATGCTCTGCGGATCGCTACCGTCAACGGCCAAGTCGAATCCGAGGTTCTGGAGGCGGACGGCCGGACGAACGAGCGCGGCGAGTTCCGCTTCACGAACATGGGACGGCGGGAGTATCGCCTCAACGTCCGCTCGGCGAATCTGGCAGACCCGCGCCGCAAGGTCGTCGCCACGGGCGGTCAGTCCCAACTGGTCACGCTGCGGATCGAACTCCGCGAGCGAACCCAGCTCAAGATTCGCGAGCCATAGAGCGGCGGACACTCACAGCCGAATCACCGCCACGACGGGGAAATAGTCCGAGGGATAGCGGACCGCGCATCTCACCGGATCGTTCCATGCTCTGCTTGAGTTCTGAACGGCTTACCGGATGTGGTGGGCCATACGGCCATATATATCAAGCACCAATCATTCCCCTCAGTGCATTCAACGGCGACGCCAAGGTCGATGGTCTCGAAATCCGTAGGATGACGAAGCCTCAGCGACCAAAGACATCCAGGCCGGCGGTCCGGCTGGCGGCATGGGCGGTCTCGGTCAGGAATCCTGCTATCATCCGGGCCAGCGTCTCGGCCTTGGGACTGTCGTAGCGGATGTCCCGCAGAATGAGCGTATCGGCGAAGCCCATGACCCCCAGGCCGATCCTGGGGTGGGCAAGGGTCGTTTGGCGAATCTCGGCCGTTGGGTACCTTTTGGTTCACTGTCCATTGTGATGGCTCCAACGGCCGCGTTTCTGTAGATCCCTGCCAGGGGACGAGTTTGGTTATGTTCACAGAGGTGTGTATCACGCTCTCTGCACCGGTCCGTTATCTCACGTCCCAGGCGAATCATGCCTATATGTAGCTGTCGCATCGCTGATCTTCAGATTACTGGGCTCTCGCGGTGACGTCCGGCCCCTTGGTGAGATGTGTGCAAGCTCAGCATTTCGATGAGCTGAGCTTGCCCGAAGAGGCAGGCCGGAGGTGAGACTATGAGACGATGCGAAAGATGCCGCAGACTGGCGGCTGAGGAGGAGTTTATCAATGGCTGGTGCGGACGGTGCGACAAGATGGCCGGCGAGGCTTGTGCGGAGCTTGTCGTCGAGCTGAGAGGGTGGTGAAGATGGATGGCGCAGAGATTCGCAAGGTCTCGGAGGAGGCCCTGGAGCAGCTTGCCACCGCTCTGGAGCAGGGCAAGAGTGAAACACTGAAGCGGTACTTGGCGGTGATGGCGAAGTTCACGCAGTACAGTCTGGGCAACCAGATTCTCATCGCCCGGCAGAAGCCGGAGGCGACGCGCGTGGCCGGCTACCGGGCCTGGCAACGGTTGGGGCGTCGGGTCCGACGCGGTGAACGGGCGATTCGGATCCTGGCCCCGATCGTTCGTCGGTGCAAAGACGAAGAGGACGAGGAAGAGACGGTGGTTGCCTTTCGCGGGGCATGTGTGTTCGACATCAGCCAGACCGACGGCGAGCCGCTGGATGCCTGGTCGACCGTCGAGGGCGATCCCGGCGAATGGATCACGAGATTGCGGGCCTATACGGCGTCTTTGGGGATTGAATTGAAGTACGAGCAGACGTTGGGTGGGGCGATCGGAGTCTCCCGAGGCGGAGCAATCCTGCTGAAGTCGGACCTGGCATTGGGCGAGCAATTCTCCGCACTGGTCCATGAATTGGCGCACGAGATGCTGCACCAGGGCAAAGAGGACCGGCCGGCAAACAAAGTGGTCCGCGAGCTCGAGGCTGAGGGGGTAGCCTTCGTTGTCAGCCAGGCGATTGGGCTGGATGCGATGGATTCGTCGCGCGATTACATCCATCTCTATAATGGCGACAAACGAACGCTGCTGCGATCTTTGGAGCGGATCCGCAGAACGGCAGTGACGATCATCAACGGAATCAATCCGTCTGCCACAAGTGACATCCGGGCGGATTGAAAAAGGGAAACCGGGCGGAATCCTGTCATCCTGTGGGTGTAACGCCGCAAGTCAATGCGGACCTATTCCTTCCTCAGGATATTTCACGACGATCGCTCCAAGCCGCTCGACAGATGACTCGTTGGCCGAATCGAGGACTGATAGGACGGTGTCAATGTCTTTGTCGCGCAGATACCAAGACAATGGGGTTTCTATCTCTGGGCTGCCTTTGTTTCGATCACGAGTAGACCAGAACGGGCACTGACGTATTCGATTACGGCGTCGGCTTCCTGATTCGTCAGTTCAGCGGCGTTCTCGCTGTCCCACACATGGCCATCGCGGAAGTGCATTTTCAGGCCGATATCGCTCTTGAAACGATTCCTTACGCGGACCGTCTTCTCTATGGAGTCAATCTCTGAATAGTCGTATTGACGCTCGCGCAACCCGAAGAGCCAGTTGCATTTCAGTCCATGGTCAGACATAACCATGTAGGTGTTGCAGGGCAGTGCAATACCGATCACCGCCAACACGGAACAACAGATCAGCATGAAACGCAAGAAGCAGGGCACGTCAAAGGCCAGACGCAGGCTACTACGTCTCTTGTAGTCTTCGAACCGTGGTCCTAGGATTGCCTTCATCATCAGCCAAGCGCCCGCGATTCCTGCAACGAATGCCAGCGGCAATGCCCCAAGGAGACAGAGGTCCCCCTGCGGGACCAGGATGTACTCGCCCTGGAACCCGCTGGCTCGCCAGGCGCATAGGGTACGACAGATCCACCAGCCCACATATCCCCCGCCCAGGCCCAAGATCAGGGCGCCCGTGCCTTCCAAGAGATCGAGTTTCTGACGCGTGCCTTTGGACGCGTGTGCCGACGTTGGGGATTGCTTCAGGTCTTCAGGCAGCGGGAACCATCGGTACAGGGAACGAATGCCGACAATTCCCAGGAGGACCAATGCAATGGTGACCAGCGGTTGTAGCGGCATTGTCAAGACTCACGTGATTCCGGCGACGCTCCTGGGCCTCTTGGATCGCATGAAAGACCACCGGCAAGGGTTCGGACCAACGCGTCCAGTCGGCCGAGGAGCCAAGCAGATCGTGTTTTTATCGGCAGCGTTGACATCGACGCCCCATGATCCGTGGAGACCGGCCCTTGATGCCACATATCGTTCACACGTAATAGTATAGAATACATCAGTACCGCCCAAAACACGTGGTACCCATAATGGCAGCATGGTGGCGCGACGTAGAATGCTCGATAGAGAAGACTCCCGGATTGAGTCAGGCACCGCAGTGGCGCATTCTGTTCCAGGGCGAAGAAACGTACCGCCGAAACCGCCCCCGACCTGCTGGTTCTGTCGGGCGTCTTGGCTCCGATGGGTTCAAGTCCGGTCCTGAACGTGCCGACAAGACGAATAACCGCTCGACGCATCGTCACGTCCGGACGGGGTCTGAGTGATGCTGGCGTGGCAGGCAAAGGAGCGATCGGTATGAGCCCGGATCAGTTTGGCGGATGGATCGGCGGTGTGCTCGGCGTGGTGTTCGGATTGGCCGGCGGGGGCATCGGGACGTACTTCAGCATTCGCAACACCAATGGCCCGCGCGAGCGACGGTTCATGGTCCATGCGGCGACCGTCATATGGGTCCTG
>CAZTGH010000146.1:0-11803 GCA_964612985.1 uncultured Pirellulales bacterium | reverse complement strand
GCCGCCAAACTGCCGCCTGACCACTTCGGCATGATCGCCACCACCGAACTGCCGCTGACTGCCGGCGCCTGGCAGTTCCAGACGCTCAGCGACGATGGCGTTCGCGTCACCGTCGATGGCGAGACGATCATCGACAACTGGACCTGGCATGGCCCCACCCGCAACGTAGCCACCCTGGATTTGCCCGAAGACCGAACCGTCCGCATCACCGTCGAACACTTCGAAATCGACGGCTACGCCACCCTCCAACTGACCCTAACCCCTCCGTAGGGTGTGCCCCGCACACCAATCCCATCCCAATACCATAGACACCACCCAATCCCTCCGCCACAATCCATCTGCCCGACGCCGTGTCCCAGCCTGTAGGGTGTGCACCGCACACCAACCTCGCTACGGTCCAACATCGTGTGCCTGCCTGCGCACGATGCGTCGCGCGCTATTGCACAAGAGCATTGCTGCAATACCATGACGCAGATCGTCAACTACCGATGCGCTGAACATCCCGACCCCTTCGATTGTCCTGACTGCCTGATCTACTACGAGCCGCGCTTCGATGAATACGGCATCATCATCCACGACGGAGGCAGTTGCTACGATTTACTGCGCTACTGCCCGTTCTGTGGTGCCAGGCTGCCCGAATCCCAGCGCGATCTTTGGCTCCAGATACTCACCGACCTCGGCATTCAAGATCCGTGGACCGATCCCATCCCGCCGGAATACCAGACCGGCCAATGGTATCGATGAAGAAACACGTGCCTGCCCCCGGCTCGTAGTGTGCTCGTAAGAGCATAGCCCGACCCGAACCGCACCCTGACGCCATCCCTTCTGTCAGCCGACCCAGTCCCTCCTCCGTGAACGTATCGACTACACCTTCGTCCCCAGCTTCGTCCAGATCCTCGCCGGCCGGATCATCCTTGACCAGGACGCCTCCGACCACAATCCCGTCATCACCGCCCTCAAGAACGATCCCCGTTCGATATGATCACTCTCTTTCGCCATGCAGCACCCCATCAAAGCCTGAAGGAACGAATCTCCATACCACCGCCCCACCAGTCTGACCGTCCCACCCCTACCCGTCCACCCTGTTGCCCCCCCCGGGCGGATGGGAGCCGCTTGGAGCGATTCCCGCGAATTTCCCGCAAATTCCAACGCAATCACCCTTGACATGGCAAAATAGGCAGTATACAGTGCACGATTCTTCTTTATGGGAATCGAAGGAGTCTTCAGGTGCAAGAAGCCATCGCCAAAGCCGCTGCCCTCGTCGAAGGCATGGAATATATCCGCGCCTTTCGCGGGCGGGTCGTCGTCGTCAAGCTCGGCGGCAGCGTCCTGGACGACCCTGTCGCCCAGCGCAACCTGCTGACCGACGTCGCCTTCATGGCCACCGTCGGCATGCGCCCGATCATCGTCCACGGAGGTGGCAAAGCCATCACCCGCGCCATGAACGAAGCGGGCCTCGAGCCCGTCTGGGTCCAGGGCCGCCGCTACACCGATCAGCGCACCCTCAACATCGCCGAGCACACCCTGGTCTATAAGACCAACGTGCCGATCTGCCAGACCCTCGAGGAGCTGGGCTGCAACGTGATGGGCCTGCACTCGTTGAGCAGTTGTGTCTTGCTGGCCGAAACGCTCCGCCTCCCTGGCCCCGAAGGGCGCAAACTCGACCTCGGCCTCGTCGGCAAGGTCATCGACGTCAACGGCAAGCTCCTCAAGACCCTTTGCGCCGACGGCACCATCCCCGTCATCGCCTCGGTCGCCATGGACAAGGCTGGCGGCAAGCTCAACGTCAACGCCGACAGCGCCGCCGGCAGGGTCGCCGCCGCCGTCGTCGCCGAGAAGCTCGTCATGGTCAGCGACACCCACGGCATCCGCCGCGACATGAACGACCCCGAAAGCTGGATCAGCAGTCTCAACGAAGAGCAGATCAAGGAGATGATCGACGCTGGCGTGATCACCGACGCGATGTTCCCCAAAGTCGAAGCGTGCCTGACGGCGCTCGACGCCGGCGTCCGCAAGGCCCACATCATCGACGGACGCATTGCCCACTCCCTGCTGCTCGAAATCTACACCGAGAAGGGCATCGGCACCGAAATCATTCGAGACGCCTAAGTCTTCCGCGACCCCAGGCCCGTTACCCCAGGAGAAACCACTCACGAGAGCATAGCCATGACAACGCAAGAAACCATCGCACGGTTCGACAAATACGTGATCGCCAACTACGGCCGCCTCCCCCGCGTCATGGTCAAGGGCGAAGGCGCCTACCTCTACGACGCCGACGGAAACAAGATCCTCGACATGTTCCCCGGTTGGGCCGTCAGCGGTATCGGCCACTGCCACCCCAAGGTCGTCGACGCCGTCGCCCGCCAGGTCGCCGAGCTGATCCACATCGACAACACCTTCTACTCCGAGCCCCAGGGCAAGCTCGCCCAACTCCTCAGCGAACGCGCCTTCGGCGGCAAGTGCTTCTTCTGCAACAGCGGCGCCGAAGCCAATGAAGCGGCGCTGAAACTCGCCCGCCTCCACACCGCCAAGGAAAAATACAAGTTCATCACCGCCGAAGGCAGCTTCCACGGGCGCACCTTCGCCACCGTCACCGCCACCGCCCAGCCCAAGTACCACGAAGGCTTCCTGCCCCTCGTCCCCGGCTTCTCCTACATCCCCTTCAACGACGTCGCCGCACTCGAAGCCGCCTTCACCGATGAAGTCGCGGCCGTCCTGGTCGAGCCCATCCAGGGCGAAGGTGGCATCAACGTCGCCACCCCAGAATTCCTCGCCGCCATCCGCGAACTCTGCGACGCCAAAGGCGCCCTCATGATCCTCGACGAAGTCCAGACCGGCATCGGCCGCACCGGCAAATGGTTCGGCTACCAGCACTACGATCTCGAACCCGACATCATCACCATGGCCAAGGCCCTCGGCGGAGGTGTCGCCATCGGCGCCATGATGGCCAGACCCGAAATCGCCGCCTCCCTCGTCCCCGGCAAGCATGCCTCCACCTTTGGCGGCAACTGCCTCGCCTGTGCCGCCGGCATCGCCACCATCGAAGCCATCGAAGAAGAAGGCCTCCTCCAGAACGCCGTCGAACTCGGGGCATACACCCAGGACCGGCTCCGCGCCCTCAAAGACAAACACAGCATCATCGACCACGTCCGAGGCATCGGCCTGATGATCGGCATCCAGCTCACCCGCCCCGGCGCCGAGATCGTCGCCAAGTGCCTGGAGAAAGGTCTGAGGATCAACTGCACTCACGACACCGTCATCCGCTTCATGCCGCCCATGACCGTCACGCGCGAGCAGATTGACGAAGCCATCCGAATTTTCGACAGCGTTCTATCCGAGAGTTGACCATGCAAGACTTCCTGGCCATCAGCGATGTCTCCACCGACGAACTGAAGAACCTTCTCGACGAGAGCCGCTCCCTCAAGGCCCTCTACAAATCGGGTCGGCGCGACCTCTGCCTCGCGGGCAAGACCCTCGCCATGCTCTTCGAGAAGCCCAGCCTGCGCACCCGCATCAGCTTCCAGGTCGCCATGACCGACCTCGGCGGAAGCCCCATCTACGTCAAGCCCGAAGACATCGGCGGGATCGGCAAGCGCGAGCCCGTCAAGGACATCGCCCGCGTCCTCAGCCGCTACGTCGACGGCATCATGGCCCGCACCTTCGAGCACAGCACCGTCATCGATCTGGCCAAGTACGCCGACGTCCCCGTCATCAACGCCCTGACCGACTGGTCGCACCCGTGCCAGGCCATGGCCGACGTGCTCACCATTGCCGAACACTTCGATCGCATCGAAGGCATCACCATCGCCTTCATCGGCGACGGCAACAACGTCGCCCGCTCCCTGGCCTTCGCCGCCGCCAAACTCGGGATGAAACTCAACGTCGCCTCCCCGCCAGGCTACGAACTCGACAGCGCCTCCATCGACCAGGCCAATCAACTGGCCCCCGGCTGCGTCACCCAGCTCGACGACCCGCGCGCCGCCGTCGCCGATGCCGACGTCATTTACACCGACACCTGGGTCAGCATGGGCCAGGAAAACGAAAAGGAAAAGCGCCGCAAGGAGTTCGCCGGCTTCGAGGTCAACGCGGCTCTGGTCGCCGCCGCGCCGAACCACGTCAAGGTCATGCACTGTCTGCCCGCCTATCGTGGCTTCGAGATCAGCGACGAAATCACCGAGTCGCCCCACTCGATCATCTTCGACGAAGCCGAGAACCGCCTCCACTTCCAGCGCGCCCTCCTCCGCAAACTCATGAGCTGACTGCCTTCGCAGGCCCTTGAAACCCACCCGTAGGGGCGAGGCATGCCTCGCCCTCTTACCATCGATGCTGCGTCCATCGCTCCACGCCAAGCCACCATGACAAGCCGCGAACGCCCGTAAGTCCGGCCACCTCACCCATCCCGATCCCGCCGCCGCAAATATCGCAACACCTCTTCCCGCCCCGCCAGATCCCCCTGCGCCGCATACCGCTCGATCCGCTGCCGTTCCGCCTCCAGCAACTCCGCCCGCGTTCCCGCCAGCGTGCCCTGCGAGTGCGTCACCATCTCGTCCCACCCCTGCGCCTTGCCCGGAACGCTGTAGATCTTCAGTTCCGGATACGCCCGCAGCGCCGCTGTCGCTGCCGCCATGAACGCCCGCTCCTGGTGAAACGGGGCCGTCGTCACCAGCAGCTTCTTGTAGCCTCGCTCTTTCGCGAACCGCACGACGGCGTTCCCTTCGATCTGCGTGTGCAGGATCTCCGTCGGCTCCATCGGCACTTCTTCGATCGTCTCTGCCCCAATGCCCGCCGCGATCATCGCCTCGCGACAGGCCGTCACGCCAAGGTAGCCGCTCTTGGGCGCACAGTCCGAAATCCAGACCCGCTCGACCGTTTTGCGATGCAGCAACCCGCGGGCCGCCTGAAACACGCTTTCCTGATTCGGTTCGGTCTGGGCGAAAAAATACGCCGCATCGGCCTTTGCCGGTACGATATCACACAGGATCCTCAACAGCAGTTCGATGCGTTCGTTCACGCTCTTCCGGCTCCTTCAGAATAGACCATGAGCCCGGTGAATGTAGGCTGCGGAACCGAAGGGGTCAAGAGAATTGCCGAAGGACTCTCCCTCCAAGCACGGCCGTAGCGAAACGTAGGGGCGAGGCATGCCTCGCCCTCACCACGGGCGCCCGCGCAGCGCCCACCCCCATGGGCCATCCCATGCCCTATCGAATGCCGTACCCTCTCCCCCTTTTCATCCTGAACGAAGTGAAGAGCTTGCCCTGAGCCCGCCGAAGGGACCTCCCCCCGCGCACACCCTTATCACCCGGCTGTCCGGATACTCTCCCGGATAGCGGCCGGTTTGCAGGCCCACCGACATTCCTTCCTAACGAAGGTTATCTGCGCATCGGGCCATAGGGGCCCGCGCCGCCCATCATATCGTAGGGCGAGCCGTACCCGCCGCCCGGACTGCCCATTCCGCCACGCCCGAGATGCCCGCCTTTCTGAAACCCGCGAAACGACTGAGGTTCCTTGCGCTTCTCCGCCGAGATCAACTGATACGTCGCCAGCAGGTCCTTCGACCAGTGGCGCGTCCCCACAGGCATGTGCTCGATATGCGTGCCGTCGCGGGTGTAGAGCATGTCATAGTACATCCGCGGCTGCAGACTCGGCTGCGTGCTCCAATCGTTGACCTGGGCCAGATCCACCAGGAGCGTGTCGGTGCTGAAATCGACCGTCTCCAGATGGATCGCCGCGTCGGCCGGATTCGCAGGCGTCGCATACATCGGTACGCCCATCGCACCGCCATAGCCGCCCGCTCCGTACGGATCCATCGCGCCCACGTCCCGTCCCATCGGTCTCCCGGTGATCCGACCCCCAGGGCCCGCCAGCCGATCGGCACGCCGCGGTTCTTCCTGCTTGATCTCCACTTCCTTGCCGATTAGCTCGCCCGGTCGAACCTGGAAATCTTCCGTACGCCAGTAACCCAGCTCGTAACGAGCCACTTCCACCGTCGCCGTCATCTGCCGATCCTGAACGTCCTTCGCAAAGAAGTACATCCGTTTCGGAATCGCCACCGGATCCGTTACCCGAGAGAAATCACTCCACAGAATCACCTGGTTCTTCTTGTCCGCATCCTGCGGAACCAGTCGATCGGTCCCTGCCACCGGATTGAACACGCCCAGGCGGATGCGATACCGGTACGTGTGTCCCGGTTCCATCGTGTCATCCAACGCCCAGAACAACAGCGGGTCCTTCATCTTCGACAGGTCGGTCGTGTAGTTGAGCGCGTCCTGGGCAAATTCGTAATACACCTCGTCCGTCGTCGGCTGCATCCGCGTATTGCCGTCCATGGGATATCCGCCGTAGGCGCCCATCCCCATATCGTAGGCCGCATCAGCGCCCGTGCCCCGACGACCGGGACGAGCCCCTCGCCCGCGGGCGTTCGGCATCGTCGGGTCCATGCCCATCCCGGGAGTCGCTCCGCGCGTGCGCGTGCCTCGCGTGCGGGCGCCGCCAGCCCCGCCGTACGCATCGCCCATCCCGCCGCCGGTCGTGGTGTCACGACGTCGGCCGCCGGCGCCGGTCAGTCCGCCGCCGGTACGCGCCGTGTCCCGACGCCCGCCGCCCGTCTGGGCTTCCTGCCGATCTCGCTGCTCTTCACGCTCCTGTCGTTTCTCCTCCGCCTCCATCTTGCGCTGGAGGTCCTTGTATTTGCTGTAGTAACTCGGCGGGAACCATTCTTCCTCAGCCGAGGCAATCTGGTAGGCGCTGGGCTGCAAGAGGGCCATCGTCACCGGTTTGTTCGAGAAGTGCATCATCCGGATGCCGAGTCCGCCCGGAGGCAGGTCCTTGACGTCTTCGATGATCTGGAACAGGTTGCGGTTCGCTTCGATCCGGCTGCGCGGCACGTCCACCCACTCGCTCCACGTGCCGTCCTCCAGAAGTCGTTGCCGCTGCAGGTGCACCGCCGCAAACTTCGGGACCGCCAGACACGGATCACGCCACGCCTGCCGCTCCACTTCCGTTCCCGCAAAATACGCGCTGAACTGCCGGTACAATTCCGCTACGTCGAACTTGGCCTCGACCGTGACCAGATCGATGTCGTCCGGCTCCGTTTCCACGCTTTCGTACGGCTTCTGCGGCGTCACCTCTTCCAACGGCACATATGCCGCCGCACGCAAATAATCGATATCCACGTCCGTCACCGGTCCAACCCGAGGCAACGCGTACTTCGGACGCGCCTCGTTCGATCCCGCTAGCGCCTGCGTCGTTTCCAGATCCGAACTCATGAAACGCAGCGGCGATTGAAGAAGATCCACGAAACTGCGCGGAGCCGGCCGACCCGGGAATACCTGCGACACCATCGGGTCGTTCGGATCGATCGGACCGGTCAGACGCGGCACGTAGGCCGTCTCGCGAGGTCCGCTCCCGCTGCTGCTCTCCAGTTGCAGCGCCAGATCCTCCGCCTTCGTCTGAATGACCGCGTCGATCTGACCCGGACTGTACGTCTTGCCGTCGTACGAAACCCCGTTCGGGCTGAAGATCACTCGCGTGAAGAACAGCCACGCACACAACACCCCGACGATCACCAGCACGATCTTCTCAACATGGTTCTCGCAGAACCGTCCGATTTTGACCAATATCTCTCGCATAGCCTATCCTGCTGTCAGATTCTACCGTGTCATCGTTCGATCACTGGATTACGCGTCTTCATCGTCTTCCCGCAACGCTTCCTTCACCTGCCGGGGTTTGATTTCCTCAAAGGCTGCCGTCCGCTCGAAGAGGTACTCGCCGATCAGGTTCAGCTCCACCACCGGCTTGTCCCCGTACCGGTACAGATAATGCTCGTAGCTTTCGTCCACGACCGGCTCCTGGCTCGTCTCCAGGATGGTGATCTGGTTGTGCTCGTACGTCTGAGGCGGTTGGTCACCGTAGAACCCCCGGAACGTATGGGGCTTGGCGCTGCACAGCTCGGCCATAAACCGCTCCACCTGCGTCGTGTCGATGATTATCCGCACATTGAAGTGTACCACGTCGATCCCCGGCATCTCATCCACCGGACTCGTATAGCGACCCGTGCAAGGGGTGGTCAGGACATCCGACGGCCCCGTGGCGTACGTGGGATTCACCGTGTCTTTCGAGCGACGCGCACCGCCACGCATGCGCCCCCGCATCGACCGGTTCTGCTTCAGCGTGAAATCCACGCTCATCACTCGCTTGATCGGGGCGCTCGCCACGCTGTCTGCCGACGCGTTCACGCTCTGCACCGACGCCAGCACGTCTTCGATGATCCAGTAGCCGATCTGCCAGTACCAGCAGTCCTGGTACGCCGTATCCTTGTCTTCGAACGTCCAGTCGTTCCAGAACGCGTAGCCGCCGACGTCGGCCGGGCTCGCGTAGACTTGGAATGTCCGCGCCCGATCCTGACAGATCTGATCGACCATCTTCTGGTCCGCTTCCGTCACGATCCCCAGCGATTGGCCGCGACCCATGCCGCCCATCCCGCCGTAGGGGTCCATGCCTCCGCCGTAGCCGCCCCCCGCACCCATCTGATACGCCGGGCGAGGCACGCTCTTCAGCGCCGTCTGGATCTCTTCACGTGTCGGACACAGCCCCGCATTGACGCTCGCCAGCAGGTCGTCGATCGCCGACCGATAGGCCGCACCGAAACGCTCGAACAGCACACGCGACGTTTCGTTCGTGTCCGGCCCGAATATGTCGTAACGAAGCAGCTCCCGCTCCACGGTATGCGCCATCAGCGCTTCGATCGCGTTGACGTCCGCCGCCCGCGCATCGATCTCCGCCTGCATCGCCTCTGCCTCCGCCACCGAGTTCACATCCCGAATCAGGCTCGAGATCCGAGTGCCCGAACGAACGCTTTGCTCTTCTACCGTCGTCCGGAGCTTGCTGCCCAGAATCCGCGTCGGGATCAACAGCAGTAACGCCACGAGCGCGATCAGGATCGGCACCAGCAGCGCCAGGTTGTTCTTCAGGAAGCTCAGCTTCTTCAGAAGGTCCTTGATATCGACGTTCGGTGCTTTCATTCTGACCTCACCTGTCTGTGATTAGTAAGTGGGCTTCGCCAAAAATCGACGGTAGCCCTAATAAGGCACGCCGCCCATGTCCATGCCCGTCGTTCCACTCTCTTGCGCCTCGGGAGCGTGTTCCCACGTCAGCTTGAAATCGAGTTGGAACCATGAATCGTGCGCGATCAATTGCTTGTTGCCCAGCAGGTCCACCCGCGGTTTGCCCTCCGCATCGAGTACCGGCTCCGCATCGATCCGCTCCCCTGTCACCGGATCCACCAGGATCTCCGTCCCGGGCACCGCCCCCATGCCCATGCCCATGCCCGCCATCGCCGGGGCCCGCCCCGTCGGCTGGGCCTTGTCCGCAATGAACTCGACCTCCCCGATGCCGACTGGAGTCGTCTCCCATTCGATCACGCTGTGTTCGAAGCGGAAGTGCTGCGAATCCTGGCTGAACAGCTCGAACGGACAGTTGGAATCCATCACCTCATCCAGATGCGCCATGCGCGTCACGAACCCCCATCGCGATGGATCGGCCCCCGCGTTCGGCGGGTCCACCAGGGCCCCGATGTTCTGATAGGGACTGTACCCGACCAGGCTCACCACGAAGCCCGGAGTCTTTTCCTCTTCGCTCGACGGCCCCCCCATCCCGCCCATCTGGGCGTACCGGTCCCCATAGATGGCGTACAACTCCGCCATCACGCTGTCGGACCCGCCGCCGCTCTCCTCTTCCATCGCCATCTGGCTCTCCCGCATCATCGCGTCTTTCCGCATCGTGGCGCTCTGACCGAACTGGGCCGTCGCCAGATCGTCGGTGTAGTAGACCGAGAAGTTGGTGACGATGAGCTGTTTCCGCTTCGGCCTCGGAATGCTCTTTACCGTTTCCGCATCTCCCCGGTCGTACGCCAGAAACAGCTCGCGCTGATCGGGCGTGTTCTTCGCATTCGGCAGGGCCGCCAGGATCGTGCTGTACAAATCGGGGATGACCTCGCGGTACTGGAACCGGTTGAACAACTGCTCTACTTTGCCGTCGTACTCGGCCTTCTGCGTCTCGAAGTCGCTCTTGATGTCCTGGGCTGCCTCCGCCTGCGCGATCACCCGCCGGTTCATCGCACGCGCCGCTTCGTTCCGAGCGTAGCTCACCCGGTCCAGCCCCACCCGCGCCAGACACATCAGCGAGACGATCAACAGCATCACCGCCGCGCCGATGAAATACTTCGTCTTGTTCGCCCACGCCATCGACCGCGCCACGCTCGTCGGCAGCAGGTTGCTCTCGATCCGCGCCATCCCCAGACCCTGGAGTCCCAGGCCGTAGACGACCCCGAAGTCCGCCACGCTCTCGTGGAACTTCGCGCTGCTCAGCCCCTGGGCGATCACCGCCTTCTTGAAGGACTCAGGCTTCTCCACGGGGATCTGAAGCGTCTGCCCCAGATACTTCAGCAAACCGCGCAACCGAGTCCCCCCGCCCATCGCGATCACCCGCGTCAGTTTCACGTCCGGATTGGAACTCGTGTAGAAGCCCAGCGACCGCTGCACCTCCGCCGCCCAGTCCGTGAAAACCGGACGCATCGCCTGGAAGATCTGCCGCGCGTATCGACTCACCGGAGCCGTTCGCTTGAGCTTCTCCGCCTTCTCCGGACTCAACCGGAATGTCTCGGCAATCGCCTGCGTGAACGCGTTGCCCCCCATCAGAATGCAACGCTGCCACACCCCGTTCTTCGTGCACACCACCAAATCCGTGCTCTCGGCCCCCACGTTCACGATCACCACCGCCTGGCTGTCCGACCGAACCAGCTCCGGACGGTCATACAGAAGATAGTTGTACAACGCCATCGGAGCCATCTGAACGTAGCTCACCACCAGATCTTCACGCTCGAAATGCTCCATCTCCGCTTCCACGATCTCGTTCTTGATCGCGAAAATCCCCACCTTCTGCTCCGCCGCATCCGGGTCACTCATCATCATATAGTCCCATTGGACTTCGCTCATGTCGAAGGGGATCTGCTGGGCGGCCTCGAACTTGACGATTTCGGGGAGGCGTTTCTGCTCGACGGGAGGGAGGGTGACGAACCGGGCGAAGCTGTTCTGGCTGGGGACCGAGACGATGATCGGGTCGTAGCCGACGTCGTTTCGCTGGACGAACTGCCTCAGGGAGATGGCGATGAGCTCGTCCCGTTCGGCGGCGCTGACGCCGCTGCTGGAAAGAATTTTGCCGTGAGGGATGTGGTCGAAACCGATGACCTGGACCACGTCGCCCACTGCCATGAGATGCAGGGCCTTGAGGGATGTATTGCCTAAATCCAGCGCCCAAATCGCATCCGATGCTGCTGCCATAACGAACCTCCCGCTTATCGGCCTGCGTACCGTTCAGTTAGTCTTGTAAACAGCTCTCTATAGCCCTACATTATACCAGATGCTACAGACTTTTTCTATCTTCACACTCGGGTGCAAGGTCAACCAGTACGAAAGCCAGCAGATTCGCGAGCTTCTCGAACGGTGGGGCCTTGCCCCGGTCGAGGTCACGGGGTTACCGGACCTGGTTGTCATCAACACGTGCTGCGTGACACACACCGCGTCGGCAAAGAGCCGGCAGTTGCTGCACAGCGCGCTGCGCGGGCAGCCATCGGCGGTCGTCGTCTGCGGCTGCCTTCCGGCGGCGCCGTACGACGAACTGCCACTGCCTGAGAACGACGTCCATGTCGTGAAGGACCGATCAGACCTGCCTGACGTATTGCGTCGTCTGATCGACGTCTTTCGAACCACCCCAGATGCAGAAAACCTCGGGCCATCCTCCAGAATCG
>CAZTGH010000145.1:0-11870 GCA_964612985.1 uncultured Pirellulales bacterium | reverse complement strand
AACAGCATGCAGATCGCCGAGGTCGAGCTGTTCGGAAAGCCCCTCGTGCCGACGCCCGACGTCGAGGCCAACAAGCAGGTCGCCCAGCGCTTCTTCGAGGAGATATGGAACAACCGCAACCTCGACATCGCTGCCGAGCTGATCACACCGGAGACAAGGTGCCACGACGTGACGGGCGAGTACGTGGGCTACGAAGGTGCTGAGCAGCATGTCATGGGTACGGTCATGGCTTTTCCGGATCTGACGGTCACGATCGACGACGTGTTTGCAGAGGATGACATGGTCGCCGTGCGGATGACTGCGCGTGGCACGCACACCGGCACGTTGATGGGCCAGATCCCGCCGACCGGCGCCGCGATTACCATGACCAGCAACATCCTCTTTCGCTCCGAAAACGGTAAGATCGTCGAATCGTGGCCTTTTCCCGACATGCTGGGCGTAATGCAGCAGGTCGGCGCCGTCAGCCCGGCGCGACCGGCGCCCGAAGACTATGCCTGGGCCGCGCCGTCGGAGCTGACCGGCGATCCGGGCGATCCGGAGGTCAACAAGACGCTGATCACGCGTTTCGTCGACGAGGTATGGAATCAGCGAAACCTCGACCCGATCGCGGAATTGTTCCACCCCGAGATGAGCGTCAGCAATCCACCCGTCGACTATCAGTATGCCCCCTTCATGCCGAAGTCGCGTGATGAATCGTTCACGCAGTCGATTGCTGACTATCTGGCGGCGATCCCCGACATGCACGTTACGATCCATGCGATCGTAGCCGAAGGCGACAGGGCGATGGCTCATTGGACCGTCAACGGTACGCACGGGGGCGAACTGGCAGGCATCCCGGCTACCGGCAGGCCGGTCAGTTTCTCCGGCCATACGATGTACCGCTTCACCGACGGCCAGATCGTCGACATGTGGTGGGCGTGGGACGTCATGGGCTTGATGCAGCAGATCGCGCCGGCTGAGTAGCGCCTGCAGGGCGATAGTGAGATGCAAAGCAGGTCCGCTCCTTCCCAGGAAGGTCGCCATGGAATAGGGCTGCGAGTGAGTAAGCTCGCAGCCTTTTTTACAGGGCTGATCGAGGATATATGGATCACGGCTGTGTACTGTCGTTGAACTGGCGGCCATTGAGGATGGACGCGGCCCCGTCCGATGAAGCGATGATCGGCAGGTACCAGATGTCTTGTTGGCCATAGCCGCCAGGCTGGGGGGCCTGGAACGGATGATCGAAGAAATACAGCTTCGTGCCATCGTGAGACAGGCTGGAAATAGCCGGCAGGCTTGGGTCGGGCACCGGCATCGCGCCGAGATTGATCGGCGGTGACCAGGTATCGGCTTTCGTTTCCCGAACCGCTGCGTACAGGATCTTGTTGGCCTCGTTACCCTCGATACGTTGAAAAAACAGGATCAGACCATCCGAGGAAAGACATTTATGCCCTTCCTTGTGTACACTGTTGATGGGGCGGGGCAAAGGCTCGGGGCATCCCCATTCGACGTCGAATGCCGAGCGTGTTGTCAGCCAGATGTCAATGTCCCCCGGGCCACCGGTACGTTTCGAGATGAAATAGAGCTCATGCCCGTCGAATGAGATCAGGGGCGAGTAGTCGTCCGCACTCACGTTGATGGCGTCAGGTAGCCGCGTGACGGTCTCCCACGGTCCTTGTGGCTCGCGCCGAGTGGCCACGTAGAGATCCCCTTGACCCCAGTCGCCCCGACAGAAATACAGCTCGAGGCCATCGCCGGAGATGCTGGGAAACCACTCCGGGCCCGACGTGTTGACCGGGGGTCCCACATTGACCGGTACGGACCACTCATCGTCTGCGGTTGTACGTGTGGCCATCCAGATGTCCCAGCCACCCGGACCACCCGCGCGATCCGACACAAAGTAGATCTCATGGTCGTCGGCCGAGATCGAGGGTGACCATTCAGCATTACGGCTGTTGATTACTGATCCGAGATTAACAGGCTTGCCGAAGATTCCGCTTGGATCGAGCACCAGAGTGCTTCGCAACAGGTCAAGTTGGTCACTTCTCGTCAGCGAGACTTGTCGTCGCAGGAAATAATGGCGGGCAATCGTCGGGACGAGGCGCTCCGCCTCACCCTGGTGGTACTCGCGTTTCTGCCGGAATTGTGCTGCTTGATTCGCATCAGCAGTTGTCGATTCATCGTGAATCTTGGCAAGAAGGAAATGGGCATGTCCGGCTATTTCGTCGGATGGACCGAGCACTGTTTCCAACTCGCCGACGGCAGCGGCGGGCTTTTTGAGTTTCAGTGTGGTCCGAGCGCGGAGAAGTCGCGCTGCGCGACCCACATGTTGACTCTGAAGGATCGGGCTTAGGCTGGATCTTGCCGACTCGTACTGTCGGTCGCGGAAAAGTTCCGTAGCTTCAGCGAGGATCTGGCTATGTTCGAGTGCTTCGGCATTTCGCTCTGCGTCCACTGCGGCCTTGTACAGCATGAGGCTGATGGTGACTCCCGCCACCAACATCGCAAGAACGAAAGCGGCTGCCATGGCAACGCGGTGTCGACGCAAGAACCTGATCGTACGGTACAACAGGCTCGCCGGAGCGGCGCTGATGGGCTCGCAGTTGAGATAACGACGCACATCCGACGCCAGCGCGTCGACGGTCGCATACCTTCGATCTCTGTCCTTCTCGATGGCCTTCAGGGCAATCCAATCGAGATCGCCGGACAGAGTCCGTTGCAGACTGCGCCCATCGGTTGCACGGGCTCGCGCAAGTTCAGCCCGTGTGCCGGGTGAGATAGTCTTAAGTGCCATGCTGGGCGCGACCGGGTCGTATTCGGCAAGGATGCGCTTGAACTCATCGACGCCGCCTTCTTTCAGGACGTCAGCGTCAATGGGCAGCAGTCCGCTCAGGAGCTTGTACAAAACAACCCCCAGAGCATAGACGTCGGTGCGGATGTCGACGTCCGGATTCCCTATATTGGCCTGTTCGGGACTTATGTACTGGGGCGTGCCAATCAAACGGCCTGATTCCGTCGTCAGGGTCAGTTCGGCCAGAGGTCTGGTCAAGGCGCGCGCGACACCAAAGTCAATGACCTTGGGTACTGCCCTTGTATTGCGTTCAGCAACCAGAATGTTGGATGGTTTCAGGTCGCGATGAATGATCCCCTTCTGGTGAGCATGCTGGACTGCCTCGCACACATGCGAGAAGAGGGCAAGCCGCTCAGGAATCGACAGGCAACGTTCATCGCAGTAATCAGTGATCGGGAGGCCATCGACGTATTCCATGACAAAATATGGACGGCCTGAAGCGGTCAGTCCGCCGTCGTAAACTCTGGCGATATGCGGGTGTTCCATGATGGCCAGGGTCTGCTGCTCGGTTTCGAAACGCGCAATGACACGTCGCGAGTCCATGCCCGGCTTGATGATCTTCAGAGCAACCTGCCGCTTGATGGGCTCGCGTTGCTGCGCCAGATAAACGATGCCCATTCCCCCTTCGCCCAGTACCTTGACCAGTTCATACCGTCCGATCCGGGCACCGGGTTTCTCCAGGAGGAGTTCGAGCGGATCAACTCCCGTTTTTGTTTCACCGGGTGGCCCTGTCTCGATCCCGATCGAGAGCAGACGCTTCAGCCGTTGCGGATCTGAGCCGAATGTCGAATCTTTGGACATGTCAGAATCGTCCAGGCAATGTGATAGAGGGACGCGTGCCGGCGCCAGACGGTCTATACCATCGAGTCCAGAGAGGACGTCCGACGCTGCGCCGGTTTTTCAAAAAACCTCATCAATTCAGCCAATTCCTCATGTATCTGGTCTTCTGCGAGGACCGTACGCCGGACATGGCTTTTTAATGCCAATTGGAAGCGCCGCTGGACGGTGATGACCATGTTGGATGCCTGCTTGTCGTTCTCCAGCCTGTATCGTCTGCGAAGCTCCGCGAAACATGGGGGTTCTGCGTCTTCCAGGATGGGTCGAATGATCCGCTCGTGGAATAGCTTCCAATGAATTGTCAGGTTCTCCTGTACGCAGCGGGTCCGGACTTCTTCGATGACCTCATCGAGCAACGCTGAGAGCCAGGCGTAGTTGTATGAATCGTCAGGAGGAAGTTCGGGGATGACCAGAGGCTCGGCTATGGCTCCTAGGGCATCGAGCGACACGAAGCCACCTTTTGGTCGGCGTTTCTGCGCGTGCTGCTTGTCTCGCTCATTCAGGACGTACTGGTTGAGAGCATGCAACAAGAAGCAGCGGAAGCGTCCTTTCGCCTGATCGGCTCGGTCTACAAGGTTCTTGTTGAGCACGATCTCATGGAAGAAGCCCTGTGTCAGATCCTTGGCGTCCTCGTTAGGATAGCCCTTCCGTCGCAGATAACAGTATACGGGCCTCCAGTATTTCTCCAGCAGCAAGCCAATGAGGGCGCGATCGCGGTCCTCGCTCGACCGGATGCCTTCGACAAGCGACCAGTGCGTGGTCAAGAACGCCTCGCTGACTCCTCCCATGTCCGTCCATTCCGAAGGTGCCATTTGCCGGGCCCTCGCACGGTAATGTTGCCATCGTATCACAGATTCCAGCATCAATTCTATGATTCACGTCGGAGATTCTCAAGAAGTTCCTTACCGAGAGGAGGACCCTCCAAGCAAGCCACATTCCGGTAGTTTGTGCCCCGAAGTGCGCAGCATTCACCGTTTCTTCTGGATTAACGGATGAGTGCGTTCGGATCTCTTTTGGTTGGCCTTCGCGTATGGAAGGACGGTGTCCTATGAGAGCATCTTATCCGATGAATTCCTGCACGTGCCCTGGTCGGCTCATTGCAGTCCTCTTGATGATCAGCACCTGGGCTTCGGCAGAGTTCAGATTCGGCGCCCCCGAGCATCTGGGCTCGACGGTGAACAGTGCCTATGCCGATCTCACGCCAAGCGTATCCAGTGATGGCCTTGAAGTGTACTTCTGGTCGAACCGCCCGGGCGGGTTCGGCAATTGGGATTTGTGGGTCTCCACGCGGGCCTCGGCAGACGACGCATGGCCGATCGCCACCAATGTGGGCGCCCGGGTCAACAGCAGTGGTATCGAAGCATTGCCGTGCGTTTCCAGCGATGGCCTCGAACTGTACTTCAGCCGGGGCAGTGAGTCGACTGCCGACCTGATGGTGGCCCGGCGGGCGGATCGAACCGAACCTTGGGGAGAGGCGGAGTCTCTCGGATCCACCGTAAACAGTCCGTATCGAGACGATTCCCCGAGTCTGTCGGGCGATGCTCTGGAACTGTACTTCGTCTCGAATCGGACGGGCGGATATGGCCTTGCGGACATATGGATGACCAGCCGGACCACGACAGGAGACGGATGGGGTCCGCCCGTGAATCTCGCGGCAATCAACAGCAGCACCTATGATCAGTGGGTGGCTGTCTCCAGTGACGGCTTGACTCTGCTGTTCCAATCGCCCCGCTCCGGCGCCGCATACGGCGGGCTCCACATGAGCCAACGCAAGAGCAGGGAAGATCTCTGGACAGATCCTGAGTACCTCGGCTTGCCCATGGACCAGTGGGAATACACACTTCTTTCCGGTCTGTCGCCCGATGGTACCATGCTCTACCTCTCCGACCACATCAACTACGCTCCGCGGGCCGGTGGAGTTGGAAGTGCCGATATGTGGCAGGTGCCGGTTCTGCCGATCGTGGACTTCGGTGCCGATGGTAAGGTGGATGGAGCTGATGTGCGCGCGATGATCGATTGCTGGGAGACCGCCGACTTGCTCTGCGACATCGGCCCTATGCCCTGGGGGGATGGCATCGTCAACATTGAAGATCTGAAGGTGCTCATCGGCTTCATGGGCGAGATCGAATTGTGTAACGACCCGACGCTGATTGCTCATTGGCCCTTAGACGAGGCCGAGGGGACGATAGCTTGCGATCACGCTGGCGGGCAAGACGCCGCGGTGGCGGGTTCTGCCATATGGCGGTCTGATGCCGGCGTCATCGGAGGGGCCCTGGCATTCGACGGAACGACCCATCTGACAACTGACTTTGTTCTTAATCCTGCCGAGGGCGCATTCAGTGTTCTGGTCTGGATTAAAGGCGGAAGCCCCGGGCAGGCGATCGTCTCACAGGTCGACGGAGTGAGCTGGCTTGCCACAGACGCAACGGACGGCTCTTTGATGACCGACCTGAGAGGCTCGGGTCGGGGCAGCTGCACGCTATGTTCAGACACAGTCATCACAGACGGTAATTGGCATCGCGTTGGTTTCACCTGGGACGGAGTCAATAGGGGCCTCTACGTCGATGGCACGGTCGTGGCCGCCGATCTTCAAGCGGGAGAATTGCAGCAGGGCACAGGTGGCCTGTACATCGGCTGTGACGAGAGTATGACGCCTGATACGTTCTGGACGGGCTTGGTTGACGACATCCGCATTTACGATCGCGTGGTCAGACCCTAACTGGCAACGACAGAAGGAAAGGAGAAACGACATGAGCATGAAGATGAGATCAACCATGATAGTCATTGCTGTCCTGATGAGCGTTTGGGCGGTTTGCTGGGCCGTCGGCGATCCGTGCGGGGAACTTCCCGAGGCATGGCCCTGCAGGGGCTGGCCACTGGGAGGCGCCTGGGTGCAGTCGGTTGAGCCAACCGGGCCGATGGCGCCCGATGCGCAGCCAGCCATCATCTATGAGACGCTGACACCGCTCGACCCGGCCGGTGACGTGTATGCCTATCGTCAGAGCTACGCGAATCCGGACAACACCCTGGGTGGCTTGCTCCCCGACGCGGACCTGGGCGGTGAAATGGTCGGCACCGCCGTGCGAACCGGCCCCAACACGTATTCATTCACCCTGGTGGGCTATGCGGCCAAATCGCGCCCGAATGACAGAGGGGAGATTCAGGGGATCCTTGTCTCCTCGGGGACAATGACATTGACCGGCCCCGATACCAGAATCGACAGCAGTATGGTGATGTCGCTGTATGGCCCGGATGCGGATATCAATCCTGCCGACGGCCTGCCGGATGAGGGGACCGACCCCATGCTCTGTATCGCGTTTCCGGAGGATTACACGGCCAAACGGATCCCCGTCTTGCCGCCGTGTACGCCTGCCCCAGTGCCCGGGCAATGAACCCCGTGTGAAGACCGGTGTATAGCGGAGAACAACCGTCCTGTCAGGGTTTCTCGTTCAGATCTATACCAATACGGCCAAGAGATTCAAATTCGCCGATTGGCTCGACCTCGCCCGTGACGGTGACGTGCGAGATACGAGCCTCGGTCGTGCCGGATGGATAGGATGACGCTATGATCAGCCCGATGTGAACCGTCCCGTCCATGGGAATCTCTACGAACGAAGCATGATTTGGGTCGCTGGTTGGAAGAAGACGCTGCCAATGTATGCCGTCCAAGGAACACTCGGGAATGAAGCGATCGCCCGCACGAGTAAGACGGATCCAGCACTCCGACTCACCGCTGCTCTGAGCATGGTAGATGCTCGTGGCAGCCCCAAGTTCGGTCGTGCGGTACTGGAAAAGAACATCGCCAAGGGGCGTGACGACAACGGAAGCCTGTGGTGCAGCGGGGTCCAGAGTGCTGCGGATCATCACCCCGACCTCGATGCTGTAATGGCTTGGGATGATGCGGTCGATCCTGGCGGTGATGGCGCCATCGCCATACAGCGTCTTGCCGGCGAACTGTAGATCGTCGCATACGTGCCACATGTCCGAACTGGGTTCCGGAAGGCTGAAGTTGAGCTCCTCCTCAACTGTCCAAGGAGGGGACGCCGATGCAACGAGCACATAGATGTCCGCCGTCGCATCATAGCGCATGCTCCCTGGTACCGAAGAGTGGTATTCGAGTCCGGACGCCTGTCTTGCGTAGGCTGCTTGTAGCTCCGTGAACCGCTGCCGTGCTTCTTCAGTTTTGGCCCAGGCGGTGTATAACGCGATGAGATCCTTCAGGGTGCCCAGCGTGTGCCAGTGGTTTTCTGCAAGGAGAGCACGCTGAAGACCCAGCACTTCCAAATGAAGCTGCTCCGCTTCGGCATACCGTCCCTGCTGGTGATACATTACGGCACGTTCATGCAGGACACCGCTGGTCATCAGGCTCTCACTGGTGAGATAGTCTCGGGCAAAGCCTATCGCACGATCGAAGTGTTCCTCCGCGTCTTTGTACCGTCCGCATTTCCTGCATGCCATTCCCATCGCCATTCTGTTGAGAAACGTGATGGGGTGCTCTTCGCCGTAGATATCTAGACTGGCACGCAACGCCTGCCCCACCGCGTCTTTGGCTTGGTCAAACCGTCTCTGCCACAGGTAGAAGAAACCCAGGTAGGGCAGGTTGCGGACGGCCACCTCGGATTGTGGTTCCTCTGCTCGCCCACCCTTGTCAATGGCCTCGCACAGCAGACGCTCCGCTTCGGCGACTTGCCCCTGGCGAGCGTAGTTCTCCGCCAGCGCCGCGACGCTGTGAAATGTCCCACCATTGTTCTCGCCCCACGCTTCACGCGAAATCGTCAGAGCTTCTGCGAGCAACTCGTGTGCCTTGGCGTAATGACCCTGATGGCTGTAGAGACGGCCAAGCAGAGCGGAAGGATAAGCCACCAGTGGATGACGAGGGCCCAGCGTCGTATGTGCCTGTTCCAGAGCACTCACCAGGATGCGCTCCGCTTTCGCGTGTCCGTGCTGCAAAAGGGCACAGGCGTAAAAGACCATGCACTGCGTCGTCTCCCAATTGTTCTTTGCCAGTATGCGCTCTGTACGGTCACAGGTGTCCGCCAGGGACTCTTGTGCCTTCTTTGCGTATCCAAGGGCATAGTAGGTCCAGCCCAGCCACCGCCGGGTCCGCAGTGTTTCGGGATGATCCGGCCCTTGAAGGCGCATACGAGCGCCCAGGGCCTCCGTCAGATAGTGTTCGGCCTCTCGATATCGCCACCATCCCCAGTACAGGTGGCCGAGTCCGTCTAGTACCTCGACCGTGCGCAGATCGTCCCGCCCCAGATCGCGGGTGAAAATCTCCAACGCTTTCCTCAGATAGCGCTGTCCTTCTTCGAAACAACCCGCGTTCGCATAGAGAGCCCCCAGGGTCTTCTGGATCGAAGCCTCGTGCAGAGGCGAATCGCCGAACGTGTCAGAGACTCCCTGTGAAGCCTCATCAAGAATCTCCTTGATGTCCACCAGGCGACCACCCCGTTGGGAGGCGTCCATCGCGCGATAGACGACGTTCTGCAGGAAGTCGGCGACGGCTGCGGTTTCTTCGGCAGAACGTTTGGCCTTGACCGCAAAGACTGACGAGGCAATGACGCCGGCGACAAGTACGGCCAGGACGGCGGCCAGGCCTGCGACCAATGCACGGTGGCGACGCACGAACTTCCGAGCCCTATAGGCCGGGCTCGGCCGACCGGCTGCGACAGGCTCGTGGTTCAGGTGTCGAAGAACGTCTGCCGCCAGTTCTCCGACCGAAGCATACCGGCGGCTGCGGTCTTTCTCCAAGGCCCTCAGTGTGATCCAGTCCAGATCCCCTCGCAAGCGGCGCTGCAACTGCCGGGGAGTGGTCCCTCTGTGCTCGGCGGCTGCCTCGGATAGGGCTATCGAGGTCCGGCTCAATTTCGTGCTTGGCGTCTGCGGGTCTTGTTCGCAAATCACCTTTCGCGCACCGTCGAGTCCGTGCTCCCGCAGCGTGTCCGGATCCAAGGGCAGCACGCCGGCGATAAGCTCATAGAGGACGACGCCCAGTGCGTAGACATCGGTCCTCGTATCGATATCCTCATTGCTCCGATCTGCCTGTTCGGGACTCATGTATTCCGGTGTGCCGATCAACTGGCCCTGTTCGGTATGGAGGGTTTGCTCTGTTAACGGTGTTCCCATCGCCCGTGCGACACCGAAATCAATGACCTTGGGGGCGGCCTGGTCGTTTTCGACGGTGACTAGAATATTGGAAGGCTTGATGTCCCGGTGGATAATCCCCTTCTGATGGGCATGCTGAACGGCCTCGCAGACCTGGAGGAAGAGCCTCAACCGATCCTCGATTGTCAGCCGATGAGCGTCGCAATACGCGGTGATAGGCAAGCCTTTGACGTACTCCATCACGAAGTATGGCCGTCCGCTCGGTGTCGTGCCCGCATCGTGGACCCGAGCCACGTACGGGTGTTCCATGAGGGCCAGTGCCTGCTGTTCGGCCTCGAAACGAGCGAGCACACGCTTTGAGTCCATGCCCGGTTTGATGACCTTCAACGCGACCCGGCGTGTGACCGGACGCTCCTGCTCGGCCAGATAGACCATCCCCATGCCGCCCCCGCCCAGGACACTCAGAAGCCTGTATCGGCCGATGCGTTCCCCGGGTCGCTCCAGGAGGATCTGGGCCGGCATCGTTGGCCGGGCTTGCCCCTCGACCCCGGCATTCTGCCACGCCTCGAATACGAGCCGATCCAGCCCCTCGGGGGTGGCGCCAAATATCAAATCATCGCTCTTCATGTGGCTTGGACCACTAGGAGACTCTGCCGTAGCGTCGCGCCGAAAGAAGATCCGGGTCGTGCCAAGCGGTTATCCGAACGAAAACACTATTCCCTGCTTTCTTTTTTCAGAAACCGGAACATCTCACCCAGTTCTTCCTCGGCCGCTGCACCTGAGAGAACGGTCTGGCGCACGTGCTTGGTCAGAATGTTTTGGAATTGTCGCTTGACCGTGCCGAGCATGTTCGACGCCTTGGTCTCACTGTCGATCTTGTAGTATTCGCATAATTGGGCGAGCGAAGGGGCTTCAAGCTCTTCCAAACTGGGTTGCAGCAGACGGTCTCGAAAGAGAAACCAGTGTACGTCCATACCTCGTTCCAGGTACCACTCTCGCAGTTCAGTCAATGCCCGCTCCAGCAGATCGGCCTTCCACGCGTAGTCAAAGCACTGCTGCGGATCCAGCCGGTTTACCCGGTCGGGGAGTGTCGGTGGATGGCTGATGTCCAAGGGAACCAGCTTGGCCTGTGGGATACGTTTCTGCGCCGCCTCTTTGCGCTGTTGATCGACCAGATACTGGTTCAACGCATGGAGGAGAAACGTGCGAAAGCGGCCTCTCGATCGATCGGCGCGATCGAGCAAGCCGCGATTGAGCACGACCTCGTGGAAGAACCCCTGGGTCAGGTCCTTGGCTTCTTCGTTAGCGAAGCCCTTGCGGCGAAGGTAACAGTAGACCGGCTTCCAGTACCGTTCCAGGAGCAAACCAATCAATACCCTGTCTCTGTCTTCGTGCTCCTTGACGCCCTCGATGAGAGACCAGTGAGTGGTCAGGAAGGCGTCCTTGCCTCCCCCCATGTCTGTGCGATCATGGTACACCATCTGGTCGGTACCTCCAGGGCGACATGTCGGGCGTCGAACCGCAGCGAATCCCTTTCCATCATAGCGTCTATGGCGGTTCCCCGGCAAGGAGGCAATTGGCTTCTCGACATGATTCGCGAGCGGATCACAGGTGCCATGCCTGAATTTCTGCGGATCTTCTCGAAATCTGTGCAGGATTCGCCATTCGTTACGGAAGTAGGGACAAACTCATCCCACGACGACTTTCTGGAAAGGGGAACGAAATGAAAACGCTAGAATCGAGTGGTCGCGCTTTCCACACTCTCGGCACTGTGGTTCTGACATTTGCCTTGGTCTCGCCGACTCTGGCGGTCGAGGACATCTGGAGGGCCAAGTCAAGTATGCCGACGGCAAGGTTCTTTCTGGACACCTGTGCTGTGGAGGGGAAGATCTACGCCATTGGAGGTGCCTCCGCGCCTCACGTATCCGTCTCGGCCGTGGAGGTCTATGATCCAGCCACCGACAGTTGGACCAAATTAGCCAACATACCCTTGGCACGGGCCGGCCTGGCTACGGCGTCCGTAAACGGGAAGGTCTACGCGATGGGAGGGGACGGGGCCAGCGCTAGCTTCGAATACGATCCTGAGATCAACACATGG
>CAZTGH010000144.1:11050-11914 GCA_964612985.1 uncultured Pirellulales bacterium | reverse complement strand
CGATGCGGAAGCTTTCCTGCCCTTTGTGCTCCGGCACCTGCGTAACACGAACGAGGTGCGCAGGTTCCACACGATCCGGCCGATCGGCACCCTCATGAAGGCCAAAGTAGACATAGAAGCAACGTTCTTCATGGGCTCGCGTAGCGCCCTCCATGATAAAAGTCAGTATACCCTTTGATCTGCTTCGTGGATCAGACTCGTCGGATGGGTCGAACTGGAATGGGACAGGAGACGTTTGCCCGTCTCTGTCTTCGACCACCAGGGGGCTTGAGAGGTCGACGTCACTGAATGAATCGTCTGGTGCGCGGAGTTTGGAGAAGTCGATTTCCACCTCAACGGGTCTGTCGTACCGTGCATATTGCGCGGCGCCGACACGGATGAGCGTGCGATACTCGTATCGGTTCAGACCTGAAGACTGTCGCCGTAGAGCCTCCCCGTTATGGACCGTCGCCTCGGATCTCTGGGGCGACACGGGCCGCGCGGTTCCACCCACATGAACGAAAGTCCAGCAAACCCCCAACAGGCATAAGAGTTTCACTCGGCAGTCCTCCCGGCATAAGCCCCCATCACAGAACGCGTCGATAACGATTACGTGGCCGCTACGGAGTCATTGATCTGAAGATCGCCGCGACCCAGTGGGCGGTGTCATCCGGTCGTTGCACGGTGACGGTGCTTCCGCCGGCGAGGGTGCCGGCCGGTCCCCACTCGCCCGTGTCGACGTTGACCCACTTCAACTCGAAGCTTCGCCCGGCATACTTATCCAGTTTCAGGCCGACCAATCCGGCACCGTTTCGTGTGCAGTAGAGGATGTACGCCTTGCCTGGATCGGCTGCCAGGTAGGCTTCGTCGGCGTCCCGCTGGGTC
>CAZTGH010000144.1:0-11040 GCA_964612985.1 uncultured Pirellulales bacterium | reverse complement strand
AGCAGGTCCAGACGGGGCTCGACATCCCAGAACCTCACACAACTCTCCACCTTTCGAGTCGCGCGGATGCAGTTCTTCGTCCTATCGCAGAGACCGATCCCCGCTGTCGGACGGTGGAATCTCACCCCGGCGACGCCCGCCAAGAGATTGCGCCACCATTCCTCGATCGCGTTGTCCGAATCTCCAGGTCTCCAGCCGCTCCAGGGCTTTGCGTCCAGGGCCAGGTCGTTGCCGTAGATCTTGGTCATGTGCAACAGGTATGGTGGATCGACCTTCCGGGCGGCGTCGGCAATCCATTTGACCTTCTCCCAGTGGGCTTCATCGGCATGCCGGCTGTTGACCTGAGAGACGTCGATATAGTCGTAAGCGTCGCGGTGGGCAAGCTGATAGGCAAGCCCGCGCGAGTCCTGGGCGCGGTAGACATCATCAAACATATCCGTCGTCAGCACGTCCTTGTTTCGGGCCTTCGCCTGGCGTTCGATGAACTGCATCCAGTATCGTCCCCACGCCGGATCGATGTGCGTCTCGTTGTCCATGCAGTAGAGCACGTTGCGGTACCGGAGGGTGATGGAGAGCAGTTTGCCAACGAACTTGTCCTGATAGCCGCGAACCAGGTCGTACTGCCTCTTGCGAGACTCGGATGCCTTCTTGTATTCGGGATGTCCCGGCACGCCCTGGAGGAACGGATGAGCGCCAAAGGACCCGTACGAGGTCGCCAGTCCGGACGATTCCGTCGTGTAGTTCACATTGTTCTTCGGGTTCCACGGGCTGACGGGCCAGGAACCCCAACTGCCGTCGATCAGGTCGAAGCGATCCCAGAGTTCAATTTGAACGATGATGTCGCGCTCTTGCGCCTCGGCGATGAACGTCTCCAGCCGCGTCCAAAAGGCTCCTGTCATGGTGTTCAGATCGTGGCGATCGCCTTGTTTGACGCAGAAGTCGAATCCCTGTATGCCCGCCGCCATCCCGGGATCGAGCACGCAGCGCAGGCAGTTTCCGCCTGCATCGGCCAGTTCCTGAATCGCCCGCTCGATCTGTGCGGGCGTGCTGACACCCTGGTTGTCCTTGTCGTTGTCGGTGTCGTGGTCGATAAAGGGGTTGTGCCCATGATTCCACGCACCGAGCAGCAATACACGCTGCCCATCATAGCTCCAGTAGCATCCGTCGATGGTGATCTGGGCGAGCCCAGAACTGCACCAGAAAGCACCAATCAGAGATACCAGCGCAACACGTCGGACACTCGATCTTCGTTGGTTCATGTCCATCATCTCCATTCCTTTTTGTACCGGTCCCGGGGTCAGACCTCCCACCCCTTGCGGTGATGACCGCGGATGATCGGGTCTACTTCAGGGGCGTTGGTGGCCTTCATACTGGCACCGTCCCAATGGAGGGTCTTACCCGTGCGCAGGGCAACGACGCCCAGAAGGACGATCTCCGTTAAACGGGCGCCGTAGTCGAAGTTGCCGCTGGCGGGCGGACCGCCCTTGCACGCGTTGATCCAGTCGCGGTGGTGGCCCTTGGAGCGGCGAATCGTCTGCGCCGGGAGGGTGTAGTCACGCATCTTCGCTTCAGGGATGATGCGAGGCGACCCGCTCCAGATGCCCGACAGAATCGCCCCTCGCTCTCCGACCAGCAGCGACCCGCCGTCGCGTGGTAATTCCCGCTGGGGTTCCAGGCAGTCGGGACGCGGAGGACGGATTCCGCCATCATACCAGTAGAGATCGACGGGCGGGCGCGCACCTCGCGCGGGAAACTTGTAGTGGCAGGTCGATGCAACGGGCGTGGTCTCCTTGCTCAACGGGGTGGAACTGGCTTCGATGAGTGTGGGGTGTTCAAGATCCAGGGCCCAGACGGCGGTGTCCAGCGTGTGACAACCGAAGTTGCCGAGCTTTCCGTTGCCGAAATCCCACCAGTAATGCCACATAAGCGGCGCGTACGCGGGATGGTATGGGCGCTCGGGCGCGGGCCCAAGCCAAAGGTCCCAGTGCAGCCCTTCCGGAATCGGGGGCGTCTCCCTGGGCCTTTCGGTGAATGCGGGCATGCGATTCTCCCCGGCCCAGACGTGCACTTCACGGATTTCGCCGACGGCGCCGTCACGGACCCATTCCACGGTCCGCCGGATGTCGTCAGAAGAATGGCCCTGATTGCCTAACTGGGTGGCAACCTTCGCCTCCCGCGCCGCTTGCGCGACTTTGCGGGCCTCGTACACGGAGTAGGTCAGGGGTTTTTCGCAATAGACGCCCTTGCCCGCCTGAATCGCTGCCAACGTCGCTACGGCGTGCACGTGGTTCGGAGCGGCGACGAGCACCGCGTCAATGTCTTTGCCCGACCGTTCCAGCATCGTGCGGAAGTCCACGCAGACTTTACAGTCATGGCTTCCCTCCGACGGATTCTGGCGATAGTGCTCTTCGATCGCTTCCATCGCGGGCCCGCGCCCGCCATGATGACGGTAGTAGAGATCGCTGTTGTCCCAGAACAGGGCAGGGTCGCAGATCGCGGAGATCTTCACGTCCTTGTGAGTCAGCAGGTTCTTGATGTTGGTAATGCCCTGGCCCCCGGTGCCGATGACCGCCACGTTCAACTGCTCGCTGGGTGGGACGTAGCCCGCTCCGCCCAGGACGTGTCTCGGGACCACGCTGGCGACCGCTGCGGCCATCGAACCCGCCAGAAGTCGCCGACGGCTCACGCTTCGATCAGTCTGCATCCTACCAACTCCTTATAGGTGACTCAGGGTACCTCGGGAACCACGGGAGTGCCGACGGTCGGCAACTTCGGCGGCGCCACCTCCGAATGATCCACCAGGTAACGGAACATCAGATAATCGACCAGTTCACTGTACGTGTATCCCACCTGGGTCAGGCACTGGTCAGCGTAGTCGTTCAGGAAGGATTTGAGAGCACGGTCCCCGTGCTTTTCGATCAACGCGAGCGCCGCCTTCTCCACCTGCGGCTGGATCTTGAAGTATGCCGCTTCCGCCGGCTGGTAGACCGACTGAATGTCCCGAACCGCGTCCTGGTACCGGAGGTTGTTGGCCAGGCTGAAGACGAGCCGGAAGTTCCAGGGTGTCTGGTTCCGGTCGATACGAGTATAATCCGGGGCCTGGTCCCATGCATTGGGCAATTCGGTGACGCCGGCATAGATGGGGACGAAACAACTCGTGTAGGCGGGCCCATAGGCGAACCAGAGGCAATTGCCGATCGCATCCGGCAGCCGGTCCCTGAGCTGAGCGACAATGACATAACCGCTGGTCGGGGTGCTGATGGCACGCTTTGGCTCGACGCCCAGGAGGTCGAACAATTCCGGCGGCCCCCATGGACGAGCCAGCGGGCTTTTCCTGCCCTGCGGATGAAAGGCGGGGTGTTCCGTCAGGTCGAATTCCGTGCCCTCATAGCTGTCTCGCATGATGGACTGGAGTCGCTGCACGGTGAGCGGGTCATCGGGCTTGACGGAGAACGGGTATCGATCCACACCCGTCTCGCCTGGTGGCTTGAATCCGAGCGACGGAGCTACCAGACTGAGAGCCCGCCACTCGCGCAGGGAATTGCCGATGCCGCCCGGATCGCCATAGACATCGTGCCATATGAAGGGATCGCCTTTCTTCCAGAGGCCCATCTCTTCGGCCAGCGAGTGGATGTTGGATGAGGCCATGAACCGGTCCTGGTCGGCCAGATCCACTTCGCCGATCCGGCTGCGATTCGCGGTGCAACTCACTTCGTCATCGGCGATGCGCTGGGCGCACCAGACGCCACCGGGCTTGCCGCTCTCGGGCGTCCAATCCTCTCCGGGCCCGAAGATCTCCATCAGCCAGGATTCCCTATCATCGGCAATCGGCAAGGCCACGCCTGCGTGCGGTGCGCGATAGTACTGAAAGCCATACTGCTCGACCATAGCGCCGATCACTCGAATCGCCTCGCGTGCGGTCCGCGCTCGCATCAGACCGTTGGCGATCAGCGAGGTGGTCCAGTGATTGCTGTTGGGACCCACGACGCCGCGTTTGCACGCCAGGCCCGGACGCATGGGCAGAAACTCGATGGCGATCGTTAGACCGTGCTCGTTCATGCCACCGGTGGTCATGCTCTCGACATTGCCGCCAAGAAGGATGGTGCGGTGCGTCCGCTCGACCGGCAGACGGCCCACCAGATCGTAGCCCTTGCGAAGATTGGCGAGATATTCGCTGTGCGTTCTGGGCCGGGGCAGGTTCCAGTACATCGGCAGCTTTGTCCCTTCGGGATAGTCCTGCGCGGGCATCACATAGATCAACCCCATGATGTCTCCGTCGCAGGAATGGCTCATCAGCACCGAACCGTCGGGCGTGGCATCTTTGCCGACCAGGATCGTCGTACACGCCGGGGCCACCTGCGCGTTCCAGATTATCCCCCCTGCAAGAACCATCAGAACCATAGCCTTCGCCGAACTCTTGTTCACATTCTTCATATCCGTACCCCTTTTGGTGCTTGCCTCCAGAACGATACCAGGATACCACAGAGACCTCTCCGGGTCGAGAGTCTCACCGCCGTTGCGCGGAAGTCCCACAATCCGTTGAAGAAACCCCTTGTACCGGGTGATGGCCGGCCCTTATCATGTGCGTGTTGGCCGCTCGGGGCGGAGTTTCCTTCGTGCCTGCAAAGTGGCCGACAGCCGCAATGTGGACCCGGATGAGCTTGCTTTCCGAAGGAGTGCTATCATGAGAACCCGTTGGATCGTCACATTCGCCGTTCTTGCCGCCTGTTCCATTCTCCGCGGGGCAACAGCAGGGGCAGAGGAACAAGACTCTCCAGCATTCACGACGCAAGTCATTGCCAGCGACGCCGAATTATGGTGGGCGCGTGCTCTGGTCGATCTCAACGGCAACGACCTGCTCGATGTCGCCCTGCAGAACAACAACGGGCACGGCGGCTGGCTGGGCTGGCTCGAAACACAGAGCGATATGAAAGGTTGGAAGCAGCACATTGTCGCTGAGACCGCACCGAACGGAGAGACGTTTGCCTGCGGCGACCTCGATGCGGGCGACATCGACAACGATGGCGATATGGACCTCTTCGCATTTGCCCATCCTGGCGAGTGGGACCGGGGCGGGGCGCCGACGACCATCTACTGGTACGAGAATCCCTCCTGGAAGGCCCATAAGATCGGAGTCGCCCCCGCCTTCATCAAGGATCTCAATGCGGCGGACTTCAATGGCGATGACAAGCTCGACCTGGTCGTCATCACCTTCGAGCGGAATTCGATGACGATGTTCCGTCAGGATTCGCCTTCGCGATGGACCCAGGTGCAGAATCTCACCCTGAAGAACCTGCACGAAGGTCTGGACGTCGGTGACATCGACGGCGACGGGGACATCGACATCGCTGCCAACGGGTACTGGGTGGAGAACCCTGGCGGGGATTTGGAGAACGACTGGCCCGTGCACATCATCGATGCAAAATGGCACAATCAGGACGGGGACTGGTCTCGTAATGCGACCAAGATTTTCTGCCGGGATATCGACGGGGATGGAAGAGCGGAAGTTTTCATTTCTCACTCTGAGCGAAAGGGCTATCCGGTGTCGATGTACCGATCATCGAATCCGAAATCGGGCTCGTGGGAGGAGACCGTGATCTGCGAGGAACTGGCGGCCGCACACACGTTGCAGGTGTTCGATTTCGACGGCGACGGTGATTACGATGTGCTGACCGGCGTCAACACGAACCGGGCCAAGGCTCTAGGGGCGACGTCTTTCCCGGTATATCTCTTTCTGAATCAGGGTGATGCCCAGCTCTGGGACCAGGTGACGTTGACGAAGGAAGGAATCTACAACGGACAAGCCGCAGATATCGAGGGCGATGGGGACATCGATTTCCTTCGGCTGCCCACTCACGATGGAACGACCTTTGAACTGTGGATCAATCAGACCAGCGACTGCAAACGCATTGGGGTCGGCGCTGCGCCGCCAAAAGAGGCGGACATTCTGATCGACGGAACCCGCGAATTGCTGGATGCAAAGTGGACGTACTGGGAGGGACCTCGATTTAGTTCGTCGCTGCCGATCAAGTGGAAACTGGTGGACGACCCCGTCGACGAAGGCCAGGTGCTGATGAGCCACGATCCGGCCGCCGCGGGCGGCAAGTACGGAGCGGCAGACATCGTGACCAAGAAGAAGTATCGTGACTTCCGCCTGCACATCGAGTTTCTGGTCCCCAGCAAGGGAGGCAACAGCGGCGTCTATCTCCAGAACCGCTACGAGATCCAGATTCTCGATGGGGACCCGGGCAAGCACGGCATGGCGGCGGTGATCAACGAGGCGGCAGGCCCCTACCACGCGTACCGCGGAACCGGCAAATGGAATGCCTACGACATCAGGTTCCGCGCTGCTCGCTTCGACGATGGGCAACTGACAGAGAAGGCTCTGGTGACCATATACTTCAATGGTATCAAGGCTCACACGAATCATCGCATCCAGAAAGTCTGGGGGGGGCCGAATTCGGGCCTCGACGGCGGCAATCAGGGCGGCGCCGGCATTACCGACATCCCCGGCGGGCTCAAGCTCCAGTGCGAAGGGCACGAAGTGCTCTTCCGCAACGCCTGGATCGAGGAACTGACCATCGAGCAGCCGGACACGGATTTCTAATCGGGATGAGCGTGGCGATACGGGGGTACGACCATGAACCGACGCGATTTTCTCAAGGGACTGAGTGCGGCCTCACTGGCATTCGCAGGACCACAAGGGTCTCTGACGCATGGGCGTTCGGCCGCCAGGCGGCCGCCCAACATCCTGCTGATTGTCTCCGACGATCAGGGTTACCACGACCTCGGCTGTTATGGCAGCGACAAAATCAAGACGCCGCATCTCGATCGACTTGCCGCCGAGGGCGTGCGGTTGACCGATTTCTATGTCACCTGGCCGGCGTGTACACCGTCTCGCGGAAGCCTGCTCACGGGGCGCTACCCTCAGCGGAACGGAACGTATGACATGTTCCGCAACGACAAAGTCGACGACGACTACCTGTATCCGCCCGAGGAATACGCGGTCTCCTGGGAGATGATCGGTGGAATGGATACCCGCGAAGTGCTCATCCCCAAGGCGCTTGGACCGACCGGATATGTCAGCGGCATCTTCGGAAAGTGGGATCTGGGTCAACTGCACCGGTTCCTGCCGTTGCAGCGTGGCTTCGACGAGTTCTACGGCTTCACGAACACCGGCATCGATTACTGGACACACGAGCGATACGGTGTGCCTTCGATGCGGCGCGACAACGAACGAACGGACGACGACAAAGGCACCTACGCCACCGAGCTATTCGCGCGGGAGGCCATGCGATTCATCCGAGAGCACAAGGATGAGGCCTTCTTCTGCTATGTCCCCTTCAACGCGCCCCATGGCGCATCGAACCTGGAGCGTCCGCGCCCCGGTGTACAGGCGCCCGTGGAGTACATCCGCCAACACTACGGCGCCTATGACCCCGATCAGCCCCACACACGGGAGGCAAGACGAAAGCGCTACATGGCTTCCGTGACATTGATGGACGAGGCGATCGGCAAGATGCTCGACCTGCTCGACAAGCAGGGACTTGCCGACAACACGCTGGTGATCTTTCTGTCCGACAACGGCGGTTCCGGGATCGCGGACAACACGCCTCTGCGCGGAGGCAAGTCGCAGATGTGGGAGGGCGGCCTGCGCGTACCCTGCCTTGCGCGCTGGCCCCGTCGGATTCCGGCCGGCACCGTCTGTCGCGAATTCCTCACGTCGCTGGAGATCTTTCCCACATTGGTGCGGGCCGCGGGCGGCAGATTGCCCGAGGGTGTCGTCTTGGATGGATTCGACATGACCGACGTTTTGGCCGCAAAAGAGAAATCACCGCGTAATGAAATGTTCTGGGAGCGCCGAGCCGATCGTGCGGCGCGCGTAGGCCGTTGGAAGTGGGTGGAATCCGCACGAGGCTCCGGCCTGTTCGATCTGGAGAAGGACCTCGGTGAGCAGCACGATCTCTCTGCGCAGCACCCTGACGTCCTGAATCGTATCAAGGAGAGGTTCCTCGCATGGAAGCGCCAAATGAAACGGACCGAACCGCGAGGCCCCTTCCGGGACTTCTGAAGGCAACGTGTGCAGGGCAAGAGCAAATAATGGTTCGCCCGTGCCACCGCACCGAGTCTCGATGGGGAGTTGGCGGCCAGTCGGGCCCCGACCTGCAAGATAGCAGGTTTTTCCGGGAAACTTCGCTTATTCTTGCTTGACAGAAGTCCGGAAACATCATAAGGATGTCCCGAATTTCAGCCGCAAGGGATGGATTCCGTAGCGTATTCGGATTTCCCGATCTTGTGCATCCAAGGAGACCAGTGGTTATGGCAAAGAAACAGGCAGTGAAGGCATCGGACAAGCCGATGACGAAGAGTGAGATCGTGTCCGGGATTGCCGAGCAGACAGGGTTGTCGAAGAAGCAGGTCAGTTCGGTGTTCGAGGCAATGTCCGGACAGATCGAAAAGAGCCTCGGTCGCCGCGGCCCCGGCGCATACACGGTCCCCGGACTCATGAAACTGACCGTCACCCGCAAGCCCGCCACCAAGGCGCGCAAGGGCATCAACCCCTTCACCGGAGAAGCAACCACGTTCAAGGCCAAGCCCGCACGCAACGTCGTCAAGATCCGTCCGCTCAAGAATCTCAAGGACATGGTCTAGTCCCGAAGTCCACCCCAACGAGGGTGTTATGCATATGATCCGTCCGGACAATAGGCGCCTTGCGGTCTCGGCAAGGCGCTTTCTTCCAAGGGGTTTTCTATGCCGTGAGAGGATGCCTTTTCCTATTCCCCTTTGTTTCCGCTTTGCACGCCTGTGCGCCCGACGCGGACGGTGACAGTAAAGGCGACCTCCTGCTCACTATCAGCAATTCCGGTTATGACTTGGGCGAGCCATGCTTTGCCTCGCCGGCAATCAGCGAGAGTCAGGTCCTCGTGCACACGCTCAACCATCTGTTTTGCTTTGGGCAACGAAGCCGGTAGCCGGATGTTTTCCACATTCCGGGCGAACAGCACAACCGAGTTCTCCTCCGAAATACCGTTCGAATCGCCCTGGGTACGAAGGAGAGAACCACTATCTTCTGTCTCATCATTTTACCTTGACTCCTTCTTGCGGTTTTTCGCTGACCTCGCCGAACGTTCTCACCAGGGTGTCATACTGCACTCGGGTCAGCGGAATCATGCAGCCGTGTCGGACCTTGGGGGGCAACCGATATTTGTCCCAGTCGCTATAGAAGGTGTAGCCGGAGATCTGATACCAGGGGCCGTTCAGATCGGCAGCGGCCGAGAGACCATACGAGACACCGGGGTATTGCTCATAATAGAGATACCACACTTTCCCGTCAGGCGAGGGTATCAGCGTGGGGGCCTCTCGAAAATTGGGACTGATCGGTGGCGACGGTTCACCGTAGGGGCCGAGCAGAGAAGGGGAACTGCTGATCCGAATGGTCTTACCTGTAACCCAGTCCAGGGTCGGATAGCGTTCGTCCTTGAGGATCGCGTAGTAGCGGTCCCCCTGCTTGCGCAGGATCACGTCGATGGTGGCCATCTCCCATGTGAAGAGACGCTTCGGAGGACCGGCGAAGGTCTTGAGGTCCTTCGATGTCAGATAGAGCGTTCGCTGGCTGGCCCAATATCGTTCCGGATCCTCGGGAGTGCCATGTTCGTGCGGCGTATGCCAGGTCAGCACGTACTGCGAGGAATCCGGATCGTAGAAGAGCTTCGGCGCCCCGATCCGCTGGAGGGCCCGGGAATAGCTTGGCGTTGCCTGGAGGTCGGGGGTCACGTCGCTGTAGTGCTCCCAATGCACCAGATCGCCTGAGGCCCAGAAGTTGATGTCGGGCGCCGAGTCGTTGCGATTTCCCACCAGGTAGTGCCGCCCGTCATGACCACGGCAGATATCGGGATGGCCTCGATACTTGTCGAACACGCGTTTGCCATCGTTCAGGGCGGTCCAGTGCAGGCCGTCGAGACTGACAGAGTAATATACTCAAACTGACCGATTGGGTGATTCATGGTCCGGATAAAGATGCAACAAATGAGGCCTCTCTTTCCGATAAGTACTGTGAAGAGCAGAAACTATCGTAGGAGAGACCTCATGGTTACTATCGACCGGATCCCCTCGAAAGCACGAGCGTTTTTCCGACCTCTGCGAAGCCAGTTCAGCCAGGCCGCGTGGGATCACTTCTGGGGCTTGGTGCTGGCCATGTGCATCTCTCATGGGACCACGGTCGAGCGATTGGCCGGCCTGCTGCGGCGGTCAACCCACCGGACCAATCACGGGGAGTTCTACTGGCGGAGTCACTGGGATGAATCCGCCGTCCTGCAGGCGGTCGCCCTGGATACCCTCAAACGACTCCACCGCAAGAGAGATCGACGCGTGTTCTTGATCCTGGACGACACCCAGACCCTCAAACGAGCGAAGAAGATGGACGCCGTCGGTAAGCTCTTCCACCACGCCACCGGCAAGTATGGCCAGGGCCATACCATCCTGAAAGCCTGCTTGTACTACCGGGGCGTGACCATTCCATGGGGTTCTTGGATCTACATCAAGAAGGAGCAGGCCAAGGGGCTCCAACAACCCTTCCGCAAACTGACGGAGTTGGCCGGCGAGGCGATCCGGCAGGCATCGATCCCGGAACACTTCCACGTAACGGTTTTATTCGATGCCTTCTACCTGTGTCCCCGGGTGGTGCACGCCTGTCGTCAGCGGCACTGGCATTTCATCGGTGTGGGCAAATCGAATCGCCGTTTCACCGTGGGTTCCCTCTCACATAAGCTGGGACGCTATGGGCGGAATCTGCTGCGTCGTCGAGTGCAATGCTGTGCCATCCAAGGGTTGCGCAAACGCCGGACCTATCGCCTTACGGCACGGGTCGGGCATCTGAGCAAAGTAGGGAGGGTGAAGGTCGTGTTCTCGCGTCGCCAGGGCGAGCGGAACCTGGTCGCCTTGGTGACGGATCAGTTGGGCACTTCGGCCCGAGGCATTGTCGCCGCCTATCTGAAACGCTGGGCGATTGAGATGTTGATCAAGGACGAGAAACAGCATTTG
>CAZTGH010000143.1:0-11916 GCA_964612985.1 uncultured Pirellulales bacterium | reverse complement strand
GAACGCCGATGTAGTCCGCCTGGGGCTGGGTCAGCCGGGTCATCACGCCGCCGAAGCCAGCCACCATGTGCGCGGCCACTTCCTCGTCCAGCTTCTTGGGCAGCACTTCAACCGACAGCGCGCCTTCCTTCAGTTCCGGCTCCAGGTCGGCGAAACGGCGTTCGTAGAGGTAGATCTGCGCCAGTACCTGGTTGGCGAAAGAGCCGTCCATGATCCGCGAAGGGTGGCCCGTGGCATTGCCCAGGTTCACCAGGCGCCCCTCGGAGAGCAGGATCAGGTAGTCGCTGCGGCTGTCGTCCCGGTAGACCTTGTGGACCTGGGGCTTGACCTCCTCCCAGACCCAGTTGCGGCGCATGAAGGCGGTGTCGATCTCGTTGTCGAAGTGGCCGATGTTGCAGACCACGGCGGTGGATTTCAGCGCGCGCAGCATGTGCTCGTCGCAGACGTTGTAGTTGCCGGTGGTGGTGACCAGCAGGTCGATATTGCCAAGCAGCTCGCGGTTGATGCCCTCGGCACTGCCGGTGTTGACGCCGTCGATGAAGGGGGAGACCACTTCGTAGCCGTCCATGCAGGCCTGCATGGCACAGATCGGGTCGATCTCGCTAATGCGCACGATCATGCCTTCCTGGCGCAGGGACTGGGCCGAACCCTTGCCCACGTCACCGTAGCCGATCACCAGCGCCTTCTTGCCAGCCAGCAGGTGGTCGGTGGCGCGCTTGATGGCGTCGTTGAGGCTGTGCCGGCAGCCGTACTTGTTGTCGTTCTTGGATTTGGTCACCGAGTCGTTGACGTTGACCGCCGGCACCAGCAGCTCGCCCTTCTCGGCCATCTGGTACAGCCGGTGGACGCCGGTGGTGGTCTCCTCGGACACGCCGCGCCAGCGCTCCACCACCCGCCGCCAGAACCGCGGGTCGGTGCCCTGGGTCTCCTGCAGCAGCCGGTTGACGATCGCCAGCTCCTTGGTGTCGGTCGGCGCCGTCAGGATCGACGGGTCCCGCTCGGCCTGGTAGCCGCGGTGGATCAGCAGGGTCGCGTCGCCGCCGTCGTCGACCACGAGGTCGGGGCCGCCGCCGTCGGGCCAGGTGAGCGCCTGCTTGGTGCACCACCAGTACTCCTCGAGGGTCTCGCCCTTCCAGGCGAACACCGGCACGCCGCGGGCCGCCATCGCCGCCGCCGCGTGGTCCTGGGTCGAGAAGATGTTGCACGAGGCCCAGCGCACGTCGGCGCCGAGCTCGACCAGGGTCTCGATCAGCACCGCCGTCTGGATGGTCATGTGCAGCGACCCCATGACGCGAGCCCCGGCCAGCGGCTTCTCCGGCCCGTACTTCTCGCGGGTCGCGATCAGCCCGGGCATCTCCTTCTCGGCGATCTCGACCTCCCGCCGGCCCCAGTCGGCGAGGGCGATGTCCTTGACCTTGTACTCCACGGTGGTGGTTGCCATCGGTGCACGTCCTTTCAACCTGAGCCGAACCGCCCCGTCCGGCCGGATGCTTCCGTCGTCAGGCCAACGGCCCGGGTGGGCAGAAGATTCTACCCGAGCCGCCCCCGCATACCGCCACCCCCCGATTGACCTCCGCACGCCCCTGTGCGACGGTAGCCCACCGGAAGGCACACACTCCGGAGGATCCGTGAACCACACCGAGCTCGTCGCCGCTCTTCGTCAGCCCGGGGCGTTCCCCCATCCCGTAAACGAGGTCCGCCTCGTCCAGACCCACATCTCGTCGGTGTTCCTCACCGGCGAGCGGGTCTACAAGCTCAAGAAGCCCGTCAACTTCGGCTTCCTGGACTTCTCCACCCTCGCGCTGCGGGAGCGCTACTGCCGCGCCGAGGTCGAGCTCAACCGCCGCCTGGCGCCGGACGTCTACCTCGGCGTCGAGCCCGTCACCCTGGACGACGGCCGGCCGCGGATCGGCGGCCCCGGCGAGCCCGTCGACTGGGTGGTCGTCATGCGCCAGCTCGACGAGCGGCTGCTCGGCACCGAGGTGCTTTCGCGGGGCGAGCTGGGGCCGGACCACGTCGACCGGCTCGTCGAGCTGCTGTGGCCGTTCTACCGCGACGCCCGCACCGGGGAGGGGGTCGACGAGTTCGGCACCGTCGAGGCGGTGCGGTTCAACACCGACGAGAACTTCTCCCAGACCGAGGAGTATGTCGGCAAGCTCCTGTCGCGGGAGCGGTTCGACCACATCCGGAGGTGGACCGACCGGTTCTACGATGACAACGCCGGGCTCTTCGAGCGCCGCATCCGCGAGGGCCGGATCCGCGACAGCCATGGCGACCTGCACCTGCGCAACATCTTCTTCGAGAACCCGCCGGTCATCTTCGACTGCATCGAGTTCAACGACCGGTTCCGGTGCGGCGACGTGGCAGTCGACCTCGCGTTCCTCGCCATGGACCTGGACTTCAACGGCCGCCCCGAGCTGGCCGAGCGGCTGGTCGAAGGCTACATCGCCGCCTCCGGCGACGCCGAGCTGCGTGAGCTGTGCAACTTCTACCGCTGCTACCGGGCCTACGTGCGCGGCAAGATCGCCTGCTTCACCTCGTCGGACCCGAACCTCGACGGCCAGGCCCGTCGCCACCACCGCAACCTGGCGCGACGGTACTTCGGGCTCGCGTACCGCTACACCGATGGCACCGCCCGTCCTCCGCTGGTGGTGCTGTACGGGCTGATGGGCTCGGGCAAGACCTCGGTCGCCCGCTGGCTGCGCGAGGAGTACGGCTGGCACATCGTCTCCACCGACGCGGTCCGCAAGCAGCTCGCCGGCATGCCCGAGGACACCCGCGTCTGGGTGCCGTACAACGAGGGCCTGTACTCCCCTGACATGAACCGCAAGACCTACGCCGAGGTGTGCCGCCGGGCCGAGAACCTGCTCCTCGGCGGCTTCCCCGTCGTCGTCGACGGCGCCTTCAAGAGCCCCGAGGACCGCCAGCCCGTCATCGAGCTCGCCGAGCGGGCGGGCGCCGACCTGCTGTTCGTGCACACCTGGTGCTCCCGCGAGGAGCAGGTCCGCCGCCTCGAGGGGCGCCGCAAGCACGACACCCGCTCCGACGGCCGATTGGAGATCATGGACCAGCAGCGTGAGGACTTTCTGCCCGTCACGGAGACCGAGAGCATGCGCTGTGCGGCTCTCGACACTAGCGGGGCCGTCGAGGAGACACGGAGGGGAATGGGGAAAATTCTGAACGAGTGTCTGCAATGACGGGTCGTACAGTGGTGCCTACGTGGATCGGCCGAGCCAGTATTGGTGTCCCGAGTGGCACACCTGTGCGAACGCCTCGCGATGAACGCCGACGGCAGGAGAATGAACGTGGCTCAGCGCACCGCGAAAGATAGAATCGTCCGTCACAGGAGATTCTCGACGGAAATGGTCACCATCGAGCCGTTGAGCCGCTGGCGGCTCGTCGATCTTCGGGAGGTGCTCGAGTACCGGGATCTCTTCTGGTTCCTCGTCTACAGGTCGATTCGATCCCGGTACGCCCAGTCCGCGCTGGGCATCTCGTGGGCCGTCATCCAACCGGTGATGACGATGCTGGTGTTCACTGTGGTGTTCGGGAGGATGGTGAAAGTGTCGTCGGACGGGGTTCCCTACGCCGTCTTCAGCTTCGCCGCGCTGGTTCCGTGGAACTACTTCCAGACGGCGCTCACCGAGGCGGTTCAAACCTTGGTGACCGAAAAGAACATGGTCTCGAAGGTGTACTTCCCGAGGGTGATCCTGCCCATCTCGCGGATCCTCGCCCGTCTGCTCGACTTCGCGATCGGACTGGTGATCCTGGCCGGGTTCCTCGTGTTCTTCCGGATGACCCCCAATGCCGGCGCGCTGATGCTGCTGCCGCTGACGCTGGTCATGGCAGCCACGGCCACCGGGATCGGACTGCTGCTGTCGGCCATGGCGGTCCAGTACCGGGACATCAACTACGCGATGACCTTCGTCGCGAGACTGCTCATGTACGCCGCCCCGGTCGTCTATCCGGCGAGCCTGGTTCCCGCCGAGTATCGGATCCTGTACGGGCTGAACCCCATGGTCGGCGTGATCGAGGGCTTCCGATCAGGCCTTCTCGGGACCACGTCGATGCCCTGGGACCTGATCGCTCCGGGAGCGGTGGTGTCCCTTGTGCTCCTCGTGTTCGGCGCGGTCTACTTCCGGCGCAAGGAGAGGCTGTTTGCCGATGTCGCGTGAAATGGCGACGGGGAGTATCGGGAATGTGGTTTCCGCCGCCCGTGGGCTCACAATGACACCATGAGGATACTGCTTCTGACGCAGACCGCGCCGTGGCCTGTTGGTCAAGGGGGAAACGCTCAACGGACCGGCCTGATTCGGGAGGCATTGCGGTGCGTCGGGCAGGTGGATGTATGCTTCGTGAAGCGGGCGGACCGGGCCGATGATCCGGGGGTTCGTGACTTCATTGAGCAGGAGGGCAGCGGGTTTGCCGGGGTGCTCGCCATCCCGCACTCCCGGACGCCGGTATGGTCGGACCTGGAGCAGCGAGGGCCTCGGACTTCCCGTGCCTTGGCACGGGAGATGGCCGGTCTATCGGGGCCGTTCCGGGAGGGCAGGCGCCAACTGGGCGAGCTCTCACGACTGGTGGAGCGCGGATACGACCTGATCGTCGCACGGTATCTCAAGACAGCGGTTCGCTCGGGTCTGAGCTTCATGGCGAGTGGGCCGAGGACGATCCTCGATGTCGACGACGTGGACTGGCTCAAGACGAGGCGACGGTTCGACTCGGGTGAAGTGTCGGGACGCCTGCGCCTGCTGAGGAGGCTGCTGATCCCGTGGCTGTCCGAACGACGGTACCGGCCGGTTCTGTGCTCGTTCGACCACGTGTGGGCGGTCACGGAGAACGATCGTCGCCATCTCGGGCTCGAGCGGTCCAGTGTGCTCCCGAACGTGCCTGTCGCAGAACCCATCGGCAGGTTCCTCGAGCGATCAACGGGTCCACCACGAGTTCTCTTCGTCGGCAACCTCGGCTACGCGCCCAACCGTCAAGGCGTCGAGAGGTTCATCGTCTCGGTCTGGCCCGCGGTCCGACGTGAGGTTCCGACGTCGGTTCTTCGACTGGTGGGGCGAGCGCTCTGCGAGCGCGACCGGGAACGCTGGTCCGAGGTGCCTGGGGTCGAAGTCGTGGGCTACGCCGACGACCTCGAGCCCCACTATGCCGCTTCGATGGTCGTGGTGGCACCTGTCTACTGGGGTGGGGGCACCCCGATCAAGGTGCTTGAAGCGCTCGCATACGCGCGACCGGTCGTGGCGGCGCCCCATGCGTGCGACGCCTTCGAAGGGACGCTGCATGACGGCGTGGAGGTGTGGCGGGCCGAGACAGACAGGGACTTCGCCCGCGGCGTCGTGTCCCTGTTGACGAGCGAGGAGCTGAGGGCGCGCATGGCGTCGGCCGGGCTGTACGCCATCTCCCGCCATTTCTCCAGGGACAGCTTCTCGAATCGCGTGGTCGAGACCCTGAGAAATGTGACAGAGAGCGGATGACCATCGAGGAGCCCGGGAGGATCCCCCGGTACGTCGCAATCTCGGGCGTAACCGATGAGCCAATCAGGCATCCGGAGTCCATGCTGGACTCTTCGGCAGTAGAATTCTCTCTTGAGGCCTCTTCCTGTGGTGACGTGGGTTCACGTTGGGGCTTGCAGCGCAGGAACGTGAAAGGGTAGACACCAATCAATGAGCGACGACGCCGTCATCGAGATCGAAGATCTGAGCAAGGCCTACCGCATCGGTGAAAGGGAGCGGGCGGAGACGTTCATCGGTGCGCTCGGGAACGTCCTCAAGAGCCCGATTGTCAACCTCCGGAAGCTGCGTCAACTGAACACTTTCGCCGCGGATCCCGACGAGGATGTCGACGGGATTCTGTGGGCCCTGCGGCACGTCTCCTTCAGCGTGCGAAGAGGTGAAGTTCTCGGCATCATCGGACGCAACGGTGCCGGCAAGTCGACGCTGCTCAAGGTGCTGTCGAGGATCGCTCTCCCGACTCGGGGGAGGGTGCGGCTCGCAGGGCGTGTGTCCGCCCTTCTCGAGGTCGGCACCGGTTTCCACCCCGAGCTGACAGGGCGGGAGAACGTTTACCTCAACGCCACCATTCTCGGGATGACCAAGTCCGAGGTTGACACCAAGTTCGACGAGATCGTCGAGTTCGCCGGCATCTCCCGGTTTCTCGACACGCCCGTCAAGCGCTACTCCAGCGGAATGAAGGTCCGTCTCGCGTTCTCGGTCGCAGCGCATCTCGAGCCTGAGATCCTGATCGTCGACGAGGTGCTCGCGGTGGGCGACGTGGAGTTCCAGAACAAGTGCCTCGGCAAGATGCAGTCAGTCGCCGAGGGCGAGATGCGCACAGTGCTTTTCGTGAGCCACAACCTCGAGGCGGTTCGGCGTCTCTGCACGAGAGCGGTCCTCCTCGACGCTGGCGAGGTCGTCTTCGGCGGGAGCGCCGACGAGACGACCGAGACGTACCTGAGGACGAACCTCAAGAGCATCGGAAGCGGGCTGCGGGAGCTGGCTCGACCGCATCCGCGGATGGTGCCGGTCATCGATGCCGTTTCCGTCACGTCCGCGTCGGGCGATCCGCTAATACGCACCGGTGACGAGGTGCTGATCGAACTCGAGTACGTCAGCGACGATGCGATTCCAGATGCGGGGGTCGGTCTCTTCGTCACCGCACCGGGCGTCGACCGACTGATGACGTTCCACACTGGGTGGACCCGTGGCTCCGTGGAACTGCCGGCGGGCCGGCACCGGGTGGTGTGCTCGGTTCCCGACTTCCCCCTCGTCGGCGGCAACTACGGGGTCGACATCGGAATCAACAGCCGGGGTCGGCAGGTGGACTGGGTTCGGGATGCGTGTCGATTTCAGGTCGGATTCGTCGACTACTTCGGAACCGGAGCGGTCATCAGCAGCACGCTCGTGGTCAGGCCCCATGGGTGGGAGCTTCCGTGAAAGGCGAACGTGCGCGAGACTGGGTCTTCGAGAGACCCGTTTTCGTCGTGGGCTGCCCCCGGAGCGGCACCACGTGGGTGCAGAGGATCCTTCTCGAGAGCCCTCGGGTGTGTGGAGGCCAGGAGACCCATTTCTTCGTGGCGTTCGGAAGAGCGTTCAAGGTCTATGATTTGCATGTCGTGACCGAGCGAGACCTGAGTCTCCCGCACTACTGGACACGGACGGATTTTCACGAGGAGATGCGTGGGCTGTGGCGGCGCCTCCTTCATGCCACCGTGGATGGGTGCCCCGATGCGGAAATCCTCGTCGAAAAGACCCCCGATCACGTGCTGCACATGCCAACGATCGCGGAACTGTTTCCGGGGGCGAGGTTCGTCCACGTGATCCGCGACAGCCGGGCGGTGTCTGCGTCGCTGCTGTCGGCGGCGCGGCAGAGCTGGGGCCGTGACTGGGCGGACCGCACCGCGCGACGGGCCTCTGAGAGGTGGTTGCAGAGGGTGGGGGCCGGGCGGCGGAGTGGGGACACGCTCGGTGCGGGGCGTTACATCGAGGTCCGATACGAAGACATGCATGCCGATCCGGCTACCGAGATGCGTCGGCTCTTCGAGTTCATCGGGCTCGAGCCTGATCGCGAGGACCTCGAGGGCATCGTCGCCCGACAGACCTTCGGCCGACAGCGGCAACTGGGAGGATCGAAGATCGGTACTTCGTCGTCGCCGGAACCGAGCGGGTTCTTCCGGAGCGGTCGTCCCGACTCGTGGCACGACGATCTCAACCTCGGGCAGAAGGTTGTGATCTGGTTCTTCACCCGCCGGTTGATGCGGCAGTGTGGCTACCGGTGCGCGCTGCCGTGGACCGATTGAGTCTTTGCGGGTGACCGCCTCACCGGCCGGTCCGGCCCAGCAGCGACCTCACGAGATGTCGTACCCCTCGACGACGCCGCCTCCCCATTGACCGGGCGCTGGAGAGGAGAGCTGTCAGATCCGCCCGACCAGCGACGATCTCGCGAATGACCTCCCGGTTCTGGACGATCACGGGGGTGATTCTCCGGCGTTCGCCCTCCCGGACCTGGGTGCCGAACATCCCCATGCGATCGTTGTACTCGAAGGGAAGCACCGCGATTCGGACGTCGGAGTGGAAGGTCAGATAACGGAATGAGCCCTGGTCGTGAGGGTGGTCGATGGCATTGTCTTGATAGCACCTGGACCACTTGTCGAGAAATCTCCAGGTCCGTTCATTCCGGCGGAAAAAGATGACGTCGCAGTTGAACTCTGGCCACGCATCCGGGACTTCGGGAACCGGGGCGCAGATCCTGGTGGGGGCGTGTGCGGCGGCGATGTCGAACCGCTCGAGAAGTTCGAACGGCGAGTTGACCCGTTCGTGGAGGGCCAGGGTGTCGCTGCCGAGAACCAGGTTGTACTCGGCCGAAGATTCGAGCATCGCACGGTGCTTCACGACCATCTGGCCATTCTTGTGGTCCTTCCCCTCGAGGGCGGGAGGAACGACGAACTCGGCGGGAACGACCTGGTTGAAAACCGGGTGCTGGAACCCCGCCCGGTCGGTGTACAGGACCACCTCGCAGTCGGGCATGAACGACCGGAAGCTCTCCGCGGAGACGACCGCCTCATCGACGTATCGGCCGTCATCATGGTTCGAGTTCACGTAGATCAGACGTTTCATCGTGGACCTTGTCCTTTCCGCCCGGCACTCTAGCGGTTCCTCGCCGTTCGGCAAGGCCGAAGGAGGATCGACCGTTGGGCGGTGCCCGGCACCTGGACTGCGACCGCGGGGGGAGATTCACACACCGGAGCCGGCGGCGTATGATCCACCGACGGCACAGCGGGGCAGGCCGCACCAAGGATGCCGGAAGGGTTTGGGTCGGCGTGAGCTTCAGAGTCGCTCCAGAGCCGGCGAAGGTACGCGAGGATTCGATTGATGCAAGCCAACGGCGAAGGATCGGCCGAGAGGACGCTGCTGGAGATCGCGCTCCACCATGGGACCGACAAGGCTTCCAGCCACTCGTACATTGGGTTCTACGACGACCTGCTGCGCCACCGGCGAGGCGACGTTCGTGCGGTCCTCGAGATCGGAATCGGGGGGTTTCGGGACAAGCGGAACCCTTCGGTCGGTGGCGAGTCCCTCCGGACGTGGCGGGACTACTTTCCTCGCGCGACGGTGGTGGGCCTGGACATACTCGACAAGAGCGGAGTCGCTGACGAGCGGATCGTGGTCTACACGGGAAGCCAGGTCGATCACGGTCTCCTCCACAGGATCGCCGAACGTCATGGCCCGTTCGATCTGATCGTCGACGACGGCAGCCACGTTCCGGCCCACGTCCTCACCACGTTCGGACGGTTGTTTCCCGTCTTGAAGGTGGGCGGGGTCTACGTGATCGAGGATTTGCAGACGTCGTACTGGCCGATGTGGGGCGGGAAGTTCCGACCCCGGGCCGCCGGGACATCGATGGACTTCCTGAAGCGGCGGGTGGACGGCCTCAACTGGACTGAGTTCAAGGTCCCCGGTTACCATCCTGACCCGCTCGATCGGGAGATCGTCGAGGTCAGGTTCCGACACAATATCGCAGCTGTGATCAAGGGCGACAACACTGCACCGAGCAACCTCAACTCATCGCATCCGATGAGCTTCGGGCGCTGGGTGTCCACCGAGTTCCGACCGGTGGTGATCCGGCCGCTGGTCGTCCAGGGGCGTCGGATCTCGAAGCTCGTGCGGCGATTCAAGCGTCGTCTCTCACGTGCCGGGCAGAGGCATCGGTAGTTGGGTTCCCTTTCCGAATCGTGCGGCCGTGTCGGTTACCGCGCTCGTTCGAGACGCGCGCCAGCCCTTTCCGACAGCGTAGAGGTCAGTATCCCCGCAACAAGGTTCGTCCCCTTCGGCGAGTAGTGATCCTGGGGCGCGAAGTACGAGTCCAGGGCGTCGAGGTCGAAGGCGTCGCTGGTTTCGACAAACGGGGTGGACTCGCGGAGGGCATCGAGGAGGGGCTGGTACTCCACCGGCTCTCCCCGCCGGATGTCCTCGAGGTCCTGGCGGCGGGGGAAGTGGACGACGAGGAACCGGTCGCCGTCCGCCTCGGCCTCGGCCTGCCAGCGTTGGACGATGCCGAGCGTGATGCGGGTGGCGTCGCCGTCCGCGTTCCAGAACCCGTCGGGGACGATGTACGCCGTCCTGTCGAGGCGGATCGGGAAGCCTCCGCCGAGGTCGAGCCCGAGACGGTTCAGACCCTCGGCGACGAACGCGGCGAAGCGGCTATGCATCCACCATCGCATCACGTGGTCGTCGGGGTCGAAGTAGAACTCATGCCGCGCGAGGGGGTGATTCGGGAAGGCGGCGACCACTTCCGGAAGCTCGTCGACGGGGACGGTGGGCGAGTTGACGAGCCTGAGCCGGTCGCCCTCGAGAACGAACCGGGGTTTGGAGAAGGGGATTCCGGTCCCCGCGATGTAGAAGGTCTGGATCACGTTCATGTTGCGGTAGACGTCGTTGGCCATGAACCCAAAGATCACGACGTCCGGATCGTACTCCCGTCCCACGTGGCGCCAGCGCAGGTAGGCCTGGTCGATGCCGTATGCGGGCACGCCGAAATTGAGGACCTCGGCGGGGATGCCCTGCTCCACGAGCATCTTCTCGAGGCCCAGGGTCCACGTGTCCTCGTACCCGACCTCGCCGCCGTAGACGAACGAGTCGCCGAAGGCGGCGATCCTGAGGACACCTTCCGGAGGAGCGTGGTCGAACTCCCGAGCCGAGCGCATCCCGATCGAGTTGACGGGGTTGTCGTCGCTGGACCAAGCGGGGTTCAGGATCCAGCCCTGGAGAGGATCATAGATCCAGGCGGGGCGGTCGCCGGCGAGGTACCGCTCGACGTTCCGTTGCGTCTGCCGCACGGGCAGGCGGTACGGCTTGAGGCGGGCGCGCATGAAGGTCTGCATGCCGTCCGGAGTGGTGTGCAGGATCATCCTCGTGCCGATCTCGGCGATCCCGAGACAGACGGCCAACGAGAAGACCAGCGCTCCGAAACGCAGGACCCAGATTCGTCTCATCATCCACCGCCGCCGTCGTGGTCCTCACCGCCTGCCGCGCACATCATGGCGCCGAGGGTACACTGTCCTTGCGCCGGGTGATCCCGGTGCCGCGGGAAGGGGCCGATGGCCGATCACGAGCTCGACCGCCCGGTCTTCGTCGTCGGGTACATGCACTCGGGGACCTCGTTCCTCAAGCGGATCCTGTGGAACCACCCGGATGTCTACTCGGGCCGCACGGAGACGAAGTTCTTCGAGCGGCTCGGGACCGTCGCGCGGAGGTTCCCGGACCTCGAGGACCGGGCGTCGAGGCGACGTGTGGTGATCCTGTGCGCCGACGCGTTCGAGAGAGGACTGACGGCCGCCCTCGACGAGTGCCACGGGACCCTCTCCGAGAACGAGGTCGGGCGGATCGCGGAGGGCATCGACCCACTCGCCGGCCACGCCGGCGTCTTCGTCGCCGTCGCCGACCATCTCACGCGACGTGCCGGATGCCGGCGGTGGCTCGAGAAGACGCCCTCGCACGTGTACTGTGCGCCGGCCATCGCGCGGGAGGTTCCCCGTGCCATGTTCATGGAGATCGTCCGCGATCCGCGGGACGTGCTCGCGTCGAAGAAGACCCGGAGAGACAGCGCGGGTTCCAGCCCGGGAACGCCCGAGGACTCGAGGAGGAGAAAGCGGCTCGAGAAGGCGTTCCATCCACTGTGGGACTCCCTGTCGTGGCGGTCCGCGATCGAAGCCGGCGAGGCGATGCACCGGGAGTTTCCCGATCGGATCCTCACCATCCGGTACGAGGACCTCGTGGAGCGCCACCGTGAGGTGGTGGAGCACCTCTGCGGCTTCACCGGGCTCGGGTTCGACGAGCGGATGATCCAGGTGAGATTCAGCAACGCCGCCGACCGGCGGTCCAGGCGACCGGAGGATGGCGACGGACCCTCGAGGGG
>CAZTGH010000142.1:0-11987 GCA_964612985.1 uncultured Pirellulales bacterium | reverse complement strand
AGGTATCGATAAGCTGCTCCATATCGCTCGACAGTTTGTTCAGGTCCGTCTGCTCGTCGGTCATCTCCTCCCGCTCCAGCGAGCGAATGACCCGCGAGCTTTCGTTGTCCACGATCGCCAGGATGATTTCGTTGAACAGCCGCCGGTACTGGGCGGACATCCGGGCCACCTGCCCGAAATCGATCGGCGCCAGCACATTGTCGGGCAGCAGGAAGAAATTACCCGGATGCGGATCGGTGTGGAAAAACCCCAATTCGAAAATCTGCCGCAGGACGAAATCGGCGCCCCGCTGGGCCACGATCTTGCAGTCGATTCCCCGCGCCGCCAGGATGGCCGGGTCGCCCGGCTTGATCCCGTCGATGTACTCCATGGTCAACACCGCGTTGGTGCAGTACTTCTCATAGACCTTGGGGATATGGACCGTCGGATCGTCCTTGAAGCTTGCGGCAAATCGCGCTTGATTGCGCCGCTCGTCGGCCAGGTTCGTCTCCTTGGACACCGCATCGACGAATTCCTTGACCATCTGTCGCGGATCGACCGTCTGGTGCTCGAAGACCGTGGCCTTGAGGATGCGGGTCAGTTCCTCGAGGATGTCGCACTCGGCATGGATGATATCCACGATGCCGGGCCGGCGTACCTTGACCACCACGGAATCGCCCTCCCTGGTCGTGGCCCGATGCACCTGGGCGATGCTGCCGGCCGCCAGGGGTTGGGGATCGAAGCTCTCGAAGATGTCCTCCAGCTTGCCGTCCAGCTCATATTCGACCTCGGCGCGGATCCGCTTGAACGTGTCGGGCTTGACCTGGTCCTGCAAGTGCTCGAATTCGTGGATATAGTCGGGCGGGACGATATCCGGACGCGTGCTCAGGAGCTGTCCGAATTTGATGAACGTGGGACCCAATTCCTCCAGAGCCAGTCTCACCCGGTGCGGGCGGCTCTGCCCCAACGCCGCCCGCTTGACCCGCAACGGCGCCGCGCGTTCGCCGACGCGCACGAGAAACCGGGCCCGCAGCGCCTCGGCCACCTCCTCCAGGCCGTACTTCATCAATACGGCCATGATGTGCCGATAGCGACGCAGCCGATGCAGACGACTCCGGAAGCGAGGTCGCCAGAGGCTCAACGTGACTACCCCTTGGCCAGGAGCTGATCGAGCTTCTGTTCGATCCGCTGCACATCTTCCTGACTGGCCAGTTGCAGGGAATCGACCGTCTCCTTCACCTGCTGCGAAACGATTCTCTCCAATTCGCTGCGGGTCCGTTCGGCACTGTCCATGACTTCCTTGACGAATCCGCTGCGATTCTCCCTTTCGGCCCTTCCTTTGCTGACATACTCGTCGAACATCTGTTCGGCTCGCTCCCGCGTCATCGATACCGCTCCCAGTCCAGCCAACATCATCTTATCCAGTGTCTCAAACATGCGGTAAACCTCCCGTTCCTTCTCAAATCCCAAGACTTGGTCATAGCCAACTTTCGTCATTCTGCAAGGAAATCGTGAAACCGATTTCCTTGGAGAATACACGCCTAAGGTCCATTTTTGCCAACGTCGACTTCGTTCCTCAACTCCCCGTTCCGTCTTGGCGTTCAAATCATCACACGCTGCGCCTCAAGAGTCGTCAGGCGACCGTGATGGACTGGTCCCGATACACATCCTGGATGGCATGCAGCAGGTCGACGCCTTCGTTCATGGGTCTCTGGAAGGCCTTGCGACCCGAGATCAGGCCGGTCCCGCCGGCGCGTTTGTTGATCACCGCCGTGCGGACCGCCTGTTGAAAATCGTTCTTGCCCGAGGCGCCGCCCGAGTTGATCAGCGGGATCCGGCCCATGTAGCAGTTGGCCACCTGATACCGGGTCAGATCGATCGGATGATCCGAGGTGAGCTTCTGATACACCTCGGGGTGGGTCTTGCCAAAGCCGATGGCCTCGAAACCTCCGTTGTTGGTCGGCAGCTTCTGCTTGACGATATCTGCCTCAATGGTCACCGCCAGGTGATTCGCCTGCCCGGTCATATCGGCCGAGGTGTGGTAGTCCACGCCGTCTTTCTTGAAGGCACTGTTTCTCAGATAGGCCCACAGCACGGTGAACATTCCCAATTCATGAGCCCGCTCGAAGGCCTCGGAGATCTCCTCGATCTGCCGACGCGACTCCTCCGAGCCATAATAGACGGTCGCGCCCACCGCCGCGGCTCCCATATCGAAGGCCTGTTCCACCGAGCCGAAGAGCCGTTGGTCGTACGAGTTCGGATAGCTCAACAGTTCATTATGGTTCATCTTGACGATAAAGGGAATCCGGTGGGCGTATTTCCGCGAGACCGAGCCCAGCGCGCCCAGCGTCGAGACGACCGCGTTGCAGTGGCCTTCGATCGCCAGTTTCACGATCTGGCCGGGGTCGAAGTACTCGGGATTCGGAGCGAACGACGCCCCGGCCGAATGCTCGATGCCCTGGTCCACCGGCAGGATCGACAAATACCCTGTCCCTCCCAATCTCCCGTGATCGAATATGCCCTGGAGGTTTCGGAGGACCCGGTTGGGCCGATCGGTCCCAGTGAAGATCTCATCAATGAACCCCGGCCCCGGTAAGTGGAGGGACTCCTTCGGAATCGTCCGGCACTCATGTCCAAGCAGGCCGTCCGCTTCCGCCCCCAGCAGTTCAAGCGTTCGATTCGACATCTCGGCTCCTTCCATGGTCTCTCTGTGACGTTCTCGAGCCGCGCAACCCGGTCGCGGCCATCGCTGATAAGCACTGGAGTTCTGCAAAAATGGCCATTAGGCCTGCTTTGGGAAGCAAGAGCCTCATTCCTGGCTCTTGCTTCTCAAACCCCGACTTCGCGGTTATAGCCACCTGACACCGTTCTGCACGGAAACCGCAAAACCGATTTCCTTAAAGGATATAGCCCCAATGTCCATTTCTGCAGCTACCACCAAGGGATTATACATTCACCCGAACCACCCTGTGAATAAGGAAATGCCCCGAAATCCCGCACTTGCTGTCTCGTCAGGGTCCTCGGACGCGTCGACGCTGTCACGATAGGGTACAGACCCGCTCGAAGAAGAATGTCTAGTCCTTTTCCTGGCCGTCCATTAAGGATTTTGCCTGCTGGGCGAATGCGCCCCGTGTGCGTATCATCAGGTCTTTCCCGTGCATCGGGTAGAAGTCGACATGGAGCTGCGCCAGGCTTGACAGCGCAGAGCACGATAGACGAAACAGGAACGTGACGTGGCGCACGTGGAGGCGAACGGATGTCCAAGAACTCTGCCCGTGTAGAGTCCACAGGCGACGGGGGCCGGAGAGTATGCAATCCGTGACAAATAATCGAACATTCCCCTTGACCACATGCGTACAGGTGATAATTTCGATTCATCAATTTCTACGATGTCTATGAAGGGACATCCCTGTCGCAAAAGATTCCGGACGAGCGTTGAGGGCTTGAGATGAGCGAAGGGCCGGGGGTGGCTCCGGATTATCCAGGGAAGGGACGAACCATGAAGATTCAGACGCTCATGCTGGGCTGGGAGTTTCCGCCGTTCATCAGTGGCGGCCTGGGCACGGCGTGTCTGGGCCTGACGAAGGCGATGGATCGCCTGGGCATGCCCATCACCTTCGTATTGCCGAGAGCCAAGCCGATGCATCTGGCCGGCAGTTCGGCCTCTGCCCTGTTCCCCCAGGAGGATCCGAGCACGGCGTTCCGTCACGTTCAGTTCCGCCCGGTCGAAGCCGCGTTGAACCCGTACGCCACGACCGCCGCTTCAACAGCCGGCGCGACGGCAACGGCGACTTCCAAGGCATCGACGCTCTCCGGCGAGGAGGCCGAATCGGGAGGCCAGGGCAACTACGGTCCCGACATCTATTCGGAAGTGGCCCGCTATACGCAAAAGGTGCTGGCGCTGGGGCAGACCGAACCGTTCGATCTGATCCACGCGCACGACTGGATGACGTTTCCCGCCGGTGTCGCGCTGAGCCAGCAGAGCGGCAAACCCTTGGTGATCCAGGTTCACTCGACGGAGTTCGACCGTAGCGGCGAGCATGTCAATCAGTATGTCTACGATATCGAACGCCATGCGATGCACGCGGCGACGAAGGTGATTGCCGTCAGCAACTATACGCGAAATATCATCGTCCGCCGCTACGGCGTTCCGCCTGAAAAGGTCGAGGTCGTCTACAACGGTGTCGAGCAGCCCAACGGTTCCTGGTCCTCGCTGCGACAGAGCGCACCCGCCAAGAATGACAAGATCGTCCTGTTTCTCGGGCGGATCACCATGCAGAAAGGACCCGAGTACTTTCTGCACGCCGCCCGTCGGGTGCTGGAGAAGATCGCCAACGTCAAGTTCATCATGGCCGGTGACGGCGATATGCTCTACCGCAGCATCGAGCTGGCCGCTCAGCTCGGCATCGGCAACCGCGTCCTGTTCACCCGCTTCCTGCGCGGCGACGACGTGCGCAAGGTCTATCAGATGGCCGATCTCTACGTCATGCCGTCGGTGTCCGAACCCTTCGGCATCGCGCCGCTGGAGGCGCTCCAGAACGATGTACCCGTCCTGTTGAGCAAACAGAGCGGCATCGCCGAGACCTTCCGCAACGCTTTGAAGGTCGATTTCTGGGACATCCAAGAGATGGCAAGCAAGATGGTGGCCGTCCTCCAGCACCCGCCTCTGGGCCAGGTCCTTCGCAGCGAGGGGCGCCGTGAGGTCCTGCGGTTCCGTTGGGAAGACTCGGCCGCCCGAATGAATGAGATCTACCGCCAGACACTTAGCGTCGCGTAGATGTAGATATAGATACACCGCACAGGGGGATTGTCATGGCTTCGGTTTGCTTCTATTTTCAGGTGCACCAACCCTATCGGCTGCGTCATTACACGATCTTCGATACGACCAGCGATTACTTCGACGGGTTCAAGAACGCCGAGATCTGCCGCAAAGTGGCGCAGAAGTGCTATCTACCCACCAACCGCGCTCTGCTCGACCTGATCGAACGGCACGGCCGGCGGTTCAAAGTCTCGTTCAGCATCACCGGCGCCGTGCTGGAGCAGTTCGCCGAGTATGCCCCGGAGGTCCTGGCCAGCTTTCAGTATCTGGCGGCCACCGGGTGCGTCGAGTTCCTCACGGAAACGTACCACCACAGTCTCAGTTTCCTGTTTTCTCCCGACGAGTTCGCCTCCCAGGTGGCGGCGCACCGCAACCTGGTCCGCGACCTCTTCGGGCAGACGCCCCAGGTGTTCCGCAATACCGAGTTGATCTACAACAACCAGGTGGCCGAGGCGGTGGCGAAGATCGGCGGTTTCAAAGCCATCTTGGCCGAAGGGGCCGACCACATCCTGGGCTACCGCAGCCCGAACTACGTCTACCGGCCTCCGAATGCGCCGGGGCTCAAGCTCCTGCTGAAGAATTACCGGCTGAGCGACGACATCGCTTTCCGCTTCTCCAACCGGTGTTGGACCGAATGGCCGTTGCGGGCCGAAAAGTTCGCCCAATGGGTCAACGCCGTCAACGGCAACGGGTACGTGGTCAACCTCTTCGTCGATTACGAGACCTTTGGCGAGCACCAGTGGGAAGACACCGGCATCTTCGATTTCCTTCGGAATCTGCCGACGGAGGTCCTCAAGCACCCGGACAACGACTTCAAGACGCCGAGCGAGGTCGCCGACGCCTATGAGGCGGTGGACGTCGTCGATGTGCCTCACCTGGTCAGTTGGGCCGACACGGAACGCGATCTGTCCGCCTGGCTCGGCAACGCCATGCAGCAGAACGCCATCGCCGAACTGTACCGCCTCGAACCGATCGTCAAGGCCACCGGCGACCCCGAGATCCTGCGTGACTGGCAGAAGCTCCAGACCTCGGACCATTTCTATTACATGTGTACGAAGTACTTCGCCGACGGAGACGTGCACAAGTACTTCAACCCGTACGATTCGCCTTACGACTCGTATATCAACTATATGAACGTCCTGGACAACATGAGGGGCCGCTGCGCCGCGATGACTCCCCACGCCGCCCGTCCGGGGCGGATCGCGGCCGTCGGAGGACAGGGTTCTGTGCGGTTGGCCGATGAATCGGTGGCCGTCTAGCGCCAAAGCGTTCGCGTCCTTGATTCAACCGGCGAGAAGTGATATAATAAGTTTATGATTGACATCGACGGACGGTGGTCGTTCCGACGGCAATCAGGCCGAAGAGGGGGATATGAGTCGTCACAACGATCGGAGGATGGGTCGCAGGACATTGGTCCGCATCGCTGGGGGGCTCGCTGCAACCGCTCTGACCGGCAGCGGCGCGCTGGCCAGGCGTCTGCTGCTGCTGGATACTACGCAAGCCGAACGCATCTCTCGCGTCGAATGGTTTCTCTACGATACCGGCCTGCGCGGTACCGCAGGCGAATCTCCAAAGCGCTGCGCCCTTCGCCTCACCACCACCTGGGGCCACCAGGGCTGGGCGGACCTCTCTGAGGAGGCTGCTCCTGCCGATGATGCCGCCGCCCATCTGGTCGGCGACACCCTGCTGGGCCGGTCCCCGGAAAATCATGCCCACCTCTGGCGCCGGTTGTATGAACGGGGGCTGTCTCTGATGACGCTGGCCGCCGTCGATGTTGCTCTGTGGGACCTGCGAGGCCGAATCGAGAGCAAACCGGTTCATGCCCTGCTGGGAACGACCCGGTCGTCGGTACCAGCCTGCGTGAGCACAGGTTTTGACCTTGGCAGCGCGACCGCCTACGCCGACTACGCCTTGTCATGCAAGGAAAGACGAATCGGCGCCGTCAAAGTCCAGCCGTACCGAGCGGCAGATGCCGCTGTTCCTGACCGCGATCTGGCTGTCTTCAGCGCCGTTCGTGAGGCTGTGGGCCCCGAGTATCCGTGTATAGCCGATTGCGAAGGCGTCTACACGTTCGATCAGGCCTTGCGCGTGGGACGTTTGCTGGATGACCTGGCCTACGTGTGGTATGGGTCACCGATGCCCGAAACGCAGGAGTGGATCGACCGTTACGCAGCCTTGGCCAGCGAATTGCGAACCCCTGTCGGAGCAGGCCGTGACGATTCCGACTCTTATCAGTCCCGTCTGCTCTGGATCGGGCGAAACGCCTGCGACGTCGTCCGGATCGGAATCCAGCATGGCGGACTGACCGCCTGCCTGGAACTGGCCCTCGCCTGCGGCGACGCCGGAATCCCCATGAACCTGGACGGGACAGGTCCGGACAGCTATCCCTATCTCCAGTTGATCGCGGCCACCGAGGAGTCGCACATCCCCTATTTTGAGGTTCCCTCTCCGCTCAGCGAGGACCGCCTTTTGCCCGGCAGAGCCACCCCCGAACCTCGATTCGACGCTGCCGGCCACGTCCCCATCCCCCGAACCCCCGGCATGGCCCTCGAACTCGACTGGCAGTACATCACCACCCACCGCATCCCCTGACTTGCCCTCTCCCCCTCTTGGCCGGCACGGTGCCGCCCCGGTTTCGACCTCGGAGCAGAATTTCCCTTTCTTCTTCGTAACTTGCCCATCCCGGCGCGTCATAGAGGTAGTTGCTGTAGAGGACACGACGCAGACAATGGATGCTGAGCGGTTATGCGGAATACAACCGGTCGGGCCTCGTCTGCCCCGCCATGCGCCATCGGCCCGATTACGAATCCTATGTCTATCGAGGCGTCGATACCGGCGGCACCTCGGTCGAGCCCATGATCATCATGGTCCACGACCGTGCCGGCAACCACGAAGGCGGTCGCAACATCCTCTTCGTCGATTCGCACGTCGAGTGGGTCAGCGAAGAGCGTTTCCAGGAACTCATACAGCAAGATAACGAACTCCGCCGCAAACGCGACCTCCCCCAAAAGCCCGCCCGGTAGACCCAAACCGCCCGCGCCGAGTCCAAACTCGGCGCGGGCGGTTTCTTCACGTCACGAAATCGGTACTCATTGAGGAGCCGCGAACGTTACGCGCCAGGCGACTTCCGCGTTCTCCGTCGCGTCGATCCGGATACGGACCTTCCAATCGTCCTGTTCCACCAGCTTGATCGTTGCAGGAGGCCCGTCGCTATCGATCGCAACAGCGAGGTCGTTGACGCGCCAGACTTTGCCTGGGGCGCCTGCGGCAATCCGCATTTCGTACGGATCGCCTCCGACGACGCGGCTGGTGCCCGTCAGCACCCCGTCGTTCTCGTCCCATTGCTCCGCGACGAGATCGATCACGCCCTGGGTGATATGCCGCGATGTGCCCAGGACCTGCGGATGGTTCGCCAGCGGACGCACTGCGAGAATCCGGCAACTGGCGGGCGGCAGATTCGCTTCGAGCGCACCGCCGAAGGGCTCGACGAATACATCGGCCCAGTAGTCAAACCCGACGTAGGCGTCGGCTGCAGCCAGTCCGATCTGCTCGAACGACTGTTCGATCTGGGCAGGTTCCTTCTCCTGCCAGTTGAACAGCCCGATCACATCCCTCTGAGCGGGGCCTGCGCCGTAGGTCAGCAGCCAGACGCGCGGAATCCGCTGCTCGAACAGATCCACCGGCCGGGGCTTGCGCCCATGCGCGGGCATCGTCCGCTGGAGCAGGTGCAGCCGTTCAGGCGATAACTCTTCAAACTGGATGCTGCTGGCGTTCAGTTGGCCCGTCAGCGTCACCTACGAGACCAACGCCTGCGCATGTTCGAGTGGAACGCTGTCGCGCACGTAGATCGGGTCGGGGTCATTGTACCAGACCCGACCGTGCAAGAAGTAGGTGTTGCTCCCGCTGAACGGCCCCCGGCAGATCTGCGACCAGCTTCGCCCGTTGTCGGGCCCGATCCGCATCGCGTCGACCAGCCCGAACGAGCCACCCAGAACGCGCATGTTCTGCGCGACGTTGCAGCCCAGGATGAACACGTCTGTCCCGGCTGCCTCGCGGACCAGCTTGAGCCCATCGCGATAGGCCTGCACGTGTGTCTTATTCGGATCGTGCAGCTCCGTCGAGCCCAGTTCGTCCTCCTTGTACCCGGTATTGATATAGCACATCCCCGTCGCCATGCCCGTCCACAGCCCGTCGAGCTTGAAGTACTTGTATCCCCAGTCGTGCGCGATCCGCCGGGCTACGTCGTACACGTACGCCCGCGTCTTCGGGTGCGTCAGGTCGAAGCACGTCCCGCCCCAGTGCACCACGTAGGGCTCGCCGCCCTTCCGTGCGAACATCTCCTGCTTGTCCGCAAAGAACGGATCGTTCCACGTCCCCGCAAAAGGCATGAACCAGATGCCCGGCACCATGCCCAGCCGCTCCAGCTTCGCCGCCGTCGACTTCATGCCATCCGGATAGGGTCCATCGGTCCGATGCGTCGTGAAGTCCTTCCGCGGCCCTTCGATACTCTCACCCGCCTGCCACTTGTCGTCGATCTGCATCACCGAGAAGCCGTATGGTGCCAGATGCTCGCGAGCGAACGCCGCGTTCTCCAGGATGTCCTTTTCGTTCGAAGCCCCCGCGTGATACCACGTGCAATACACCGTCGGCTGAGGCGGCAGCGCAATCCGGTAGTACTTGGCCACCGCATCGGCATACGCCTCCAGCCCGAGCCGGGCATCGTCGAAGTAGCCCACCACCAGCGTTTCCGCCTTGACCGTCTGTCCGGGTCCGATTCGCAGCTTTCCATAGTCCAGCCTCGCCTCGACCGTTGCCTTGCCGTCCTGGATGTCGGAGAATAACACTCCGCTGCCGCGATCGTGCGAGACCCAGCCGGCTACCAGGCCGGCCCGCGTCGTCGGATCGGCCACCGCCAGGAAGGAGTAGCTGCCCGGATGGGCATCTCGACTCACGCCCGTCAGACCCGCCGTGCCCAGCGCCCGCAGGTCCCCCGCCGGTTTGCCCAGATCCAGCGCCGCCCTCAGCGTGCCGACACGGTCCACTGTAGTCGTCTCATCCCTGTTGTTCGCCAGTCGAGAGGTCACAACGACGAAGGGCAAGCCCTGGTACAGAGCCAGCCGGTCGCTGCCCCCCGCAGCGTATTCGACGTCGATCGCCTCGCCATGTCCCCAGATCGTGTCGCTGACGTCGTGCCGCAACGCCTCGCCCTTCTCTTGCCGCAGCGTGCCCCTTTCGATGAATCGCACGCCCGATCTCTTCGCTGTCGCGGCGAACGTCCATGCCTGGCCATCGAACTCGAAAACCAAGTGTTCGTTCTCAATTCGCAGCGGGACCGCCGTCGCATTCATGCCGAACGTTAGTATCCATAATCCGAACAAACATCTCATGATTCGCACCTATACACCTCCCGTAGGGTTTCAGGGAATCGATGGTTCAATGCAGGCGATAGACCGACGGCGCGCCGTTTCGAGGCCCGTCGAAGAGGATCAGGACCGTTGTCGACGTCGTACTCTCCTCCAGGATGGTCATTGCTTCCGCCTTGCCAGGCGGATCGGGAATCGCCCCGATCTTCTGCACCTCGCGGCCCTCGCCGGGCCAGCGATATATCAGATACCCGCGACCTTTCAGGTAATCCTGTGCCTGCGGAAAAGCGTCCGATGGCTCGGAGCCCGCGTTGCCCGCGATCAGCAAAAAGCCCTGCTTCGCTGTCACGATCTCGCGGATTCCCAGCCCTTCCCCCAGTTGCAGCTTGTGCAGCACATAGTCCGGCTGCGACGCATTCGCAAATACCTCGTCGGCCCCCACCTCGAGCACGAAGGCAAAACCGTCCAGGTTCGGATTGCGCAGCCCGACGAAAAGCCGCCCATCGCGAAAGGCCAGACCCTCGACGTTCACGCCTTTCTGCTGGAGAGGCCTGGCGAAGTACGGCCCCAGCGTCTCGTCGCTCTCCAGAATTGAGCCAAGGCTCGCAACCGCCACGGGCTCATCGACGGGCGTCCCCATGCCCGCATCCACTCGCAGCCGGCAGATCGTGTAGCGTTTCGACTGGCGCTCGCCACTCTTCTTGGCGACGCCGTGCGAGCCGGTAATGTAGTAGCAGTCGTCCGCCGCCGCGATCCCCTCGATGTCGATCTCGTCGCCCGACCCCAGCAGCGAAACCGACTGCAGGATATCCAGCCTCCGATTCCGACGCGACAGCAGCGCCACCTGCACCCCACCGCCTTCATCGGCCCCGATCAGGCATCGCGTAGGCGAAACACATGCGATCCCGCTGAGGTCCTTGTCTTCCAGCACCGTGCCGCGAAACGCGTACCGCGCGACGAACTCGACGCCGCCGGCTGCGCCCATACCGCTTGGCGCCCGCGGCGCGGGCTCTTCTCTCGCGCCGCAACCCGCCCCCCACAAAACCATCGCCACCACAACAGGCCACGCCCAACAACCCATCAACCAACTGCAGATCTTGCTCATAGCTTCGAAGCCTCCTGCCCATTTGTAGCCGACGCCGTGGCCCGCGTCAACCCACTTGCCCGATCGACTCGCTCGGCATCCGAGCAGAGGCGATGCTCTTGGGCGTCCCCAACTTCCTCGGACGAGAGGCTGCCGTGCGACCGCCACCTTGTTTTGGCGCGCCCTCCGCGACACGCCAGCGCCAGGTCGAAAAGACCTTGCAGCCCCTCCGTTACCCCGCTACACTTTGGTCGAGATGCCGGGAACCCACCCGCATCGACCGGGCCCGTAGCTCAGCGGTAGAGCAGGGGACTCATAAAACTCGCAGATTCCCCTTGTATTTCATAAATACTCGCCAGTAAAGGGTTTATGCTATGTCAAAAATCGCAGAATTTTCAGATATCGCATGTTTCGGTTGTAGTTTGGTTGTAGTGATTCTCGTGTCCTGCTGGTGAGAATTGTGTTTGAAGCATCTTTCCCGAGATCGACTAACGGACTGTCCATACATCCGTCTGTTGGAAGACAAGGGTTCCACGCCCGGTGCGCCACAAGTACCCCAGCGCCCGAGTCGCTCGCTACGATACCTTGCTGCCACACTCCGAACAATACCCACCCCGTCCGATCAGCACATGGTCACAAACTGGACATCTGCGCACCAAGCCCTTGGCACCAGCCATCGGGCTGACGAGCAGGATCAGCAAAACCGCGATGATGGTAATCGCGGTCCCGGTCAGGTATTCAG
>CAZTGH010000141.1:0-12081 GCA_964612985.1 uncultured Pirellulales bacterium | reverse complement strand
ACGGCCAGACCGGCACCGATGACGTGGTGGTGGTGCAGATCAATCCGATCGAGCGCCGCGGCGTGCCGCGCACCCCGCTGGAGATCCGGAACCGGCTGAACGAGATCAGCTTCAATGGCAGCCTGCTGAAGGAGTTGCGGGCGATCGACTTCGTCGACCGCCTGATCGACGAGGGGATTCTGTCGACCGACCACTACCGCAAGGTGCGCGTGCACATCGTCGAGAACCAGGACGCGCTGAAGCCCCTCGGCGCGTCGTCGAAGATGAACGCCGAATGGGCCTTTCTCACCCATCTGCGCGATCTCGGCCGACAGACGGCGAGCGACTGGCTCGACGCGACGTGGGACGCGATCGGGCAGCGCTCCAGCGTCGATCTGCGCGCGATGTTCCAGGGGATCGGCGCGCAGCATCAGGGCTGAACGCCGCGCGAGACGACGCGGAGGAACAGGCCGGAGCGGAAGCCCTCGAGAAGGGGCGTGCCCCAGATGAACCGCGCCCGCCGAACGCATGTCGTGAGCACCTTGCCCAGTTGCTCGGGGCTCGCGGTCTGCATGGCCTCTTCACGCTCGAAGAGGGCCTGCGCTTCCTCGCTTCCCAACCAGCTCGGCCAGTCGAAGGGCTGTATCCAGCCGGCTTCGTGGATCGTCTCGATGAAGCGCTCGGCGGGCGCGCTGAGCTTTTCGTAGGGAAAGCGCTCCACGCCCTGCGATGTCGGGCCGGGATCGACCTTCTGCCCGGGGCTGAAATCCGGTGCTTCGAACTCGGGCAGAAAGGACGCGAGTATTCTCAGGCGCTCGGCTTCGGTCATGCCGTGAGGCCTCCGTCTTGCATCTTGCGGACCTCCTGCCATGGGGGGCGGCAGAGAGCCGTCGCGTCGGCAACCCGACCTCTGCACCGCCTCCTCTTTCAGCGCGCGCCGGCGGCGAGCAGGGCCTCGGCGAGCTCCAGTGCGTCGTCCGGCCAGTAGTCCGGCGGACGGGGGTGGTGGATGCCGGCGGCGTCGATCGGGCGGCAGGTCAGGACGGCGTTGCGCCATTGCAGGGGAACGGCGTCGCGCCCCTGCAACGCCCCCAGAAGCGCGCCGCAGATCGCGGCGTTCGTGTCGGTGTCCCCGCCGCGCGCGACCGTCTCCGTCAGGGCCTGTGCGATGGGCGTTCCGCGCAGCAGGTGATGAAACGCGTTCTGGAAGGCGGTGAGCACCCAGCCCATCTGGTGCTGGAACTCCTGCGGCGCCTCCATGCGCGCCAGGTGAAGCCGCTCGCGGACCGGCTGCGCGCCGCTGCTCGCCCGCGCCTCGGCCGCGGCCCACATCTCCTCCGCCGAGCCGCCCGCCACGCCGACGGAGATCGCGGCGGCGCAGGCCGCGCTCGCGGCCTTGCAGACCGGATGCGGATGGGTCAGGCGGGCATCCTCGGCGCCGAGCCGGGCGGCCAGGGCCGGATTGCCGGCCGCGTAGATGCCGATCGGGCTCACCCGCATGAGCGCACCGTTGGCCTGGCTGTCGGACGAGGCCCGCAGACCCTCGGCGAGCGCGGCGATCCCTGCGCGCGTCGTGCCGCCGATGTCGAAGGGATCGGAGCGCAGCCATCGGATGTAGGCCCGCCCGACGGCGCCGGCATCGAAACCGGCTTCGGCCACGAGCGCGCGGGCCAGGGCAAGCGCCATCTCGCTGTCGTCCGTGGGTTGCCCGGCGATCAGGTTCCATGTGCCGCCATCGGCCAGGCGCGTGACGCCGTCCGGGTGGCTGCCCGCGATCCGGTCTGCCGTCTGGAATTCCACCGCGGAGCCGAGCGCATCCCCCGCGAGCTGGCCCAACAGGCATCCCTGCGCGCGCTCGAGGCGCGCGGCATCGGCGACGTGCCTCCCTGGCAGTGCGCCGCGCCCGGGCTCCGGCGCGCCAGGGCGCGGCGACCGGGCGACCAGCTCCGCCACCGCTCCGGACGTGCCGCCGATGCAGCCCCTGAGGCTTGAGCGGCCATAATCGATCGGGCGGCCGGAGAGCTCGACCAGCTTGCGGCCGGCGCCGATGAGGAGCGCATGACCCCCGGCGATCTCCCTGGGGGCCAGAGTCGCGGTGAGGCTCGCGGCCGAATCCACCTCGCCGATGGCGGCGAGCGCGAGCCCGTGGGCCGGACTCGGGATCGCGCGGACCCGGATGCCCGGGAAGGTCTCGTGGGCGTGCCGCGCATCGCCCAGGGCTGCCGCGTTCATCGCCACGGTCGGCGGATCACCCGCCGGGGCTTCCCGGACAGGCCGGCCGTTGCGCGTCAACTCAGCGCCTTCGGCCCAGGCGATCAGGTCGCCCCGGTCGTCCGGCGCGAGCGGGGCGTAGACCACGCCGAGAACGGGATGCCCGGCGCGCAACAGGGCGACCGAGAGCGCGCAGCCCCACCGTCCGGCCTGGAACTCCCCTTTGCCGTCCCGAGAATGAACTGCCCAGGCATCGCTGCCGGCGGCGCGACCCGCGTCCGTCTCGTCGTCGAGAAAGCCGCATGCGTGAAGGCCGAGCAGACGATCCTTCAGCATGGCCTCGATCTGCTCATCGACGGGCGACTCGCCGCTCTGCGCGCTCGCCTCCCCGCGGCCATGAAACGCGGCACGGATCATGGCGCCTGCCTCGGAGACCGCCTCGCGCACGCGCGGCAGCAACGCGGCGGCGGCGGGGTCGATATCGGGCTGGATCATTCCGGTCTCCTTTGCTTCGATGACGACAGGATAGGTCCGAACCGGCGCTCCTGCGGATCGCTCGGGATTTTCCGGTTCGGCCCGGAAGGAGGAGCGCGGGCGGAGATGCGCGACGCCATCGGCTTCTACTGGACGCTGCCCGTCCCCTGGGCCGGATTCACGGCATTGCCGGAGGACATCGACGCGGCGGCGCAGGCCAGCCGGACCATCCGCTACCAGCGCGACCTCATCCGCCGCCATGCCCGGGAGGGCAGCTTCCGTCTCGTGGCCGAGAAGGTCTTCCTCGAGATCGCCCCCGATCGCGGCAGCCGACACTTCCTCGATGCGCTGAGGCCGCTCGAGGCGATGTGCCGCGCGCAGGGCGCGACGCTTCTTCTCGTCGATTTCTCGCAGATCCAGGGCTGGCGCACGCACGGCCCCCTCTTCGGCTGGGCGAGGGACGCGGACATCGAGGTCGAGATCGTCTATCCTGACAGGATCCTGATCGAAGGAGAGCCGTCCGACCCGGATGTGCATTTCTCGGAGTGGCGCGCGCGCCAGAACGCATGGACCCGCGGCAAGGAAGAGCGCGTCGCCCGGGCGCTCGAGGCCGCACGTCGGTTGCGCGCGGAAGGGCGAAGCTACCAGGCGATCGCGGAGGCGCTGAACGCGCAGGGCGTTCGCAGCGCGACGGGCAAGCCCTGGAGGGACGAAAGCATCCGGAAGCTGCTCGCCGCGACCCGGGGGTGAGATCCCTTACCACAGTTCCATCCCATCTCCGCCACGTGTCGTAGCGCGCGTCCTCGAAACGCTGGATTCGTTTTCCAAGTCCCATCCGCGCGGCGATGTCGCCTGACGCCTCGACTGGCTTGGTGCAGGGTCGCGTGCGGCGCGCAGAAAATTCATTCTGAGGCATGGTGGACACGTTTCAGCTCGGAAACATCTGGCCGGCACCGCCTGCCACGATCCCGTCAGGTTCGCGTGCAGACTGCGCGAGCGCGCCAGCGTGCATCGGCGCGAGCGGCCGTGACGATCGCGTGGCGCCGGAGACGGAGTCTCGGATCTCGGGAGGACCGATGCGCCACGATGAGCTGAAGGCGAAGCAGCGCCGCTTGCGGGAGGGGTTCCCGCAGGATCTCGGCCCGCGCGTGCACCGGGCGATCAGCTGGATCGGGCGCGCCGAGCAGGAAGCGCAGGATCACGAGGCGGCAGACATCCTCCGCGCCGTGATGCCCGTAATGGTCGATATCATGATGGACATCACGGAGGAGGACTGGGGCCAGCCCTTCTATCCCGTCGTCACGGCGCCGGCGGCGCGGGGGATGGGGCGGCAGGACAGGCGGTGAAGTTGCCGGCCTTGTCCCTGGCCAGATAACGGCTGCACCCCGTCTCCCGTGCGGGCTTCATGCGACCTTACGGGAGCGGTCCACGAGCGATGAAAGGACGCTGATCGGCGCCGCTTCGCGCTCAACCGGCGACAACTGGACACCTCCTATCTTCGGTCTCGCGCTCCGCGAAGGCTATCGATCGCGCTGTCCCGCTCCGATCCCCCCGTCTCTGACGTGATCCGACGGGACTCGCGCAGCGCATGATGCTACGAACAGCTCCGATCAACCTCTGCGATGGCCTGACGCGCGCCGTCTAGCGGAAAGGCAATCGTCTCGCGCCAAAGAACGAGTTCCAGTTCGTCGGCCGAGCCGAGGGCGCGCAGAACGTCTTCGATCGTCGTGTCCATGCCGCGGGTCTCGAGAACCACATGGTAGGTGAATGATGCTTCCTCGAGATCTTCGCGGAACACGAACAGATTGGCACGGCCCGGGCTCCCGCCATCGAGTTGGTAGGTCGTTTCGTGCCGGTCGAAAGGCGGCGCGCCGAACGTTGGCAGCCGTTGATCGGTAATCAGGAAGAGACCCCGAGACGTCTCGTCACAATAATAGTAAAGGAGGCGATCAGACGCGGCGACCGCCGCAGCGTTTTGGTCGACTCTGTCCCACAATGCTTGCGCTCTTACCTCGCCCCCGGCGAGAACCGGACCCAGTGCGAAGGACAGGGCAGGCAGGATCCGAAACATCAGCGGGAGCATCGTGCCGTTTCCACCACAACTTCGACGTCCTGCAGCTTGAGGTAGTCGAGGATCTCCGCCGTCGAAATGGCGGACTCATACTGCGTCGCCGATTGATCAGGATCGCTCCGCGCAAGGGATGTGTTGATTCCAACTACTCGTCCACATGCATCCAAAAGTGGACCGCCACTGTTGCCTTGCGCGATCTCGCTGTCATGAATCAGAACATCGACGCCATTCGTATTGCGGCGTCGGCTTTGAACCGGCCCGGTTGAGCTTATCAGGCTCGGATAGGCTTTGGGTTCCTCGTTGTCGAGAATGGCCTCGCGAAAGCGCTGCGCGTCGATATCGTTGCGCTGGGCTGTGCCGGGATAGCCCAGGGAGTACACCTGATCGAGCTCTTGTCCGTAGCTTGAGAAGGTCATCGGTGAAACATCCAGCTGACGCTCCAGCCGAAGAAGCGCGAGGTCAAGATCACCAGTCTGGAAGAGCGGCGTCATGTTCTCAACCGCGACATCGACGACGCCGATGTCCTCGTTCGCGACAACGATCGAGTCCGTGCCGCCCGCCACATGCGCATTCGTGAGCACAAGGTCTGGCTTGATCAGAAATCCCGTCCCGTTGCCAGAAAACAGATAGGGACGATATGCGACTGCCCGAAGGCCGCCCTCCGGTGTCTCCTCGAGTTCGTGCCCGACGAACTGCGAATAAGTGAACACGTAGACCGTAGCAGGATACCTGGCGCGGATGAGATCCGTCGAGGCCTCGATAACCTCGCCAGCATCCGGATCGTCCGAAACCGCCGTCGTATCTTCCGTATCGTCGGCCTGCTGCGCATAGTTGTCGCAATTGTCCCTGATGCCCTCGAGATCGCTCACCTCGGCCCAGTGCCGCGCCATGTGGCGGTCGACGATCTCGAAATAGGCCGCGGATTCGCGCAGTTTCCGCACACCCTCGTCAAAGCGGAAGCGGTTTGTAGTGGCCCGAGGCGAGAACTTGTATGTGATGGCGTGCAGGCCTTCGATGGAGAGCGGGTTGGGCTCCACGTTGATGCAGTTCGTCAGGCCGAGGTCTCTGATGGCCGTCCGACCGGTGAACTCGTTCAGTCCGACTGCGTCCACTTTCTTGCGAGCGAGCATCTCGAAGCACTCATTGACACTGCCAGCCGATACAAGCTCGATCGTTCCGTTCTCGAGCCATCGGCGATCCGCACGGTCAAGGTCGTGCGTGTAATATCCGGCCGGCCGACATATGCTGTGCCCCTCAATATCGGCATCGGACTGGAACTCGATCGGGGCATCCTTGTGGGTGAACAGCATGACCAGCATCTCGAAGACCGGTTCGCTGAAATGAAAATTGCGGCAGCGCTCGTTCTCGCGGTCGATATCGCAATTCGGCTTCAGCCATGGGAAGCCCATGTCGTACTGACCTGTTCGCAGCAGTTCGAAATGCTCAGACCAGGCGTCCTCCCAGAAAATGGCATAGTCGACACTGTAGCTGGTCTGTTCAAGGGCGCCTTCGACGATCTCGGTCACGAGGCCCCCGGCCTCGATGTCTCGATCCGTGAAGGGTGCATAGTCGCTTCCGGTGAGCAAACGCAGGCTGCCAGCACCGCGATAGGTCGAGGTCGGATCCTGTGCCGGTTCTCGCGCAGGCGGAGCCGAGACCTCTTGCGTGACGGGCTCCGAGACGCAGGGAATGCGTAACCGGATGCCCTGCGGCACCTGATTGGGATTGGCGCTCGGCAGGACGCGGTTGTTCGCGTTCAGAATCAACGTCCATTTGTCTCGGTCGTCATAGTATTCCTCGGCGATTACATAGAGATCGTCGAGCGGGCCGGTGACGTGATACTGCTCACCATCGGTCTCGCAGTTCGCCAACGCTGCCGTGGTCGAACCGATCATCATGGGTGCTGCCAAGAGAAGCCACTTCATAACGCGCCCACCCGTCAGGAGTCGAATTGGGTCCAGAAAATGGCGAGATGCTGATCAACGATCTCGTTATACTCACCCGTGCGTTTCAGCGCTTCCAGCCCCGCATTCAGCTGCTCGATCATCTCGAAGCCTTCGGGATGGTCGCGGTGCGCGATCACATGCAGACCCTCTATCGACAGGGGGCGCGTCTCGATGATCCGAACTTCCGTCTCTAGCCCCATCTCCGCCATGGCGGAACGGCCCGTGAATTCGTTCAGCGCGACGGCATCCACGTCACCAGCAAGCAGGAGGTCGAAACAGTCGTTCACGGAAGCAGGCTGCTCGAGCATGACACGGCCTTCTTTCAGCCAGTTCCGACCATTCTTGTCGAGGTCGTGGGTATAGTAACCAGCCGGCCGGCACAGCGTCTTTCCGAATATGTCCGTGTCCTCGGCGAAGGTGAAGGAACGGTCTGCATTCACGAACAGGAGCACGAGCATCTCGAACATCGGCTCGGAGAAGATGAATTCCTGGCATCGGCGCTCATCAGGGGTGCTGGTGCAGTCCGGCCGGAGCCACGGGAAACCCAGGTCGTAGGTCTGCCCGCTCAGTAGGGGGTCGAGGTGGGTCGACCAATCGTTGACCCATACGATGCCGTAGTCGCTGACCTCGGCATTGAGCGCCATCGAACGATCGACGATGTGGGTGACCAGACCGTCATTTAGGAGACCGCGATGGGTAAAGGGACGATAATCATCCGCCGTCAGCAGTTGTAGCTCCGCGTTGGTCCCGTCTGTGGAGGAGAGCTGTTCCGTCTCGCTGGCGATGGAAGCATCAAGGCATGGAATGCGGAAGCGGTCGCCGATCTGGATCAGGTTCGGGTCGCTGCCGATTCTCTCCACGTTGGCTTGGTAGATCGCGCTCCACTTGCGGCCATCGTCATACATCGCGCGCGCTATCCGGATCAGGAAATCCCCCGGTGAAACTTCGTATTCGCCCCCGCATTCGGTTGATTGCGACCACGCTGGTCGCGCGAGGGACAAGTCGAACAAAGCAAGAACACAAAGGATTATTACCGCACGCATCGTACTTCCCCCCAGTGCGTGAACGCCGATCCTCGGTGGCGCAAAATTCTGTTTAATGATTGACTGATTCTGGCGTCAGATCAAATGATTTGCTCTGCAAGCCTTGTCCCAGGTCGCCGGAACGCATGAGTGCCGGTGGATTGGGCGACCAACCAACCAGGAAAATCGAAGCGACCTGCCCCCATCTGGTGGTGCGGATTCAGTCTGGGTCAACAAGGGGCTGGACTTCACCCCGCTCCGTGAAGCGCGGCGGGGATTGGTTCGCTCCGCCGCTGCAGCTATGGTGGAAGGAGGATGCTCGCGGCCATGGGGGATGATCAGGTGAAGAGGCTTCTCGGGGCAGTCGCGGCGCTGCTGCTCGCCATGGGCGCGGCACAGGCGCAATCGATCTCGGTCGAAGACCTGCGCGCGCAGGTCGACGAGCGCGTGGGCGAGATGAACGGCTATCAGGAACTCCTGTCGGACCCCAACCCCGCGCGCGCCATCGCCGCGATGGAGATCATGATGGACTCGGGCGACGCCACGCTGCAGCGCATGGCGGTGGAGTTCGGCATCTTCTCCACCAACCCCTCGGTGCGGGCGGCGGCGCTCAAGGCCTACCTCGACGCCAAGCCGACGCTCACCGTCTTCGTGACGCTGGGCGAGGCATTCGAGGAGGACCAGCGCAGCTGGGTCCAGGGACAGATCAACCGCCTCGGCGGCACCGCTGGCGACGGGCAGGAAGGCTTCCTGTCGATTCCGGTGGGCGCATACGACGCCGCGCAGAGCTGCTACACTTACGCCAGCGACGAGCGGGAATGTCTGATGCGGGTGAGCGAACAGATCGCGTCCATCCGACTCTTGCGGATCTGGAGCGCGCTGTCGATGAACGAGGCGGGCGATCTCGTCGGCGCCGCGTCGCCGTACCAGAACTACCCCACCATGGACCTGCGCATCCCCATCACCTTCTGACCGGCGCGGTCACTCGAACCGGATCTGTCGGATGGCGATGGGGCCTTCGGTCCAGGCACTGGTGATCGTGACCGTGATCCAGAGCGCGGAGACGCCGAGCCGCGCGCCGCTGTCCGCCAGCCCGTCCTGCGCCATTTCCCCGTCCCAGAAGATGCGCGGGCGGGTTCTTCCGGGCGTGCTGTCTACCTCGACGAGGATGTCCTTGGGCAATGCGTGGCCCACTTCGGGGGCCGACATCACCACCGCGCGCGAGAGCTCGACCGGCGTGTCGCCGTCCACCCGGAAGAGCAGCCGGAGAGGCCCGCGCGGCACGGTCAAGAAATCCCCCTCGGGGCGCAGCGTGGCCTCGGCGGGAAACTCCGGCGAGACGGGCGGCGCGCTCCATTCCACGAGGCGCACCGCGATCCCGTCGCCCGACTCGGGCCGGGGCGGCGGCACCGCCGCGAAGGCCGCGCCCTGATCGCCGATCCAGCGGCCCGCGTTGAGCGCGATCTCCTCCATGTGCAGGAACACTGCCCCGTCGAGCTGCTTCCATGCCCGCACCGCCATGCCGGCCGGTCGGCCGTCGAGAAACAGGAAGGCCCCGCTGTGCCCGGGCGGCAGCTCGAGATCCGAACCCAACACCTTCGCCTCCAGCTCGAGATAGCTGGTCTCGGTGATCTCCATCGGCACTTGCCTGACCCGACCGCTGGCCTCCACGAACATCAGCTCGCCGGTGCGCCCGGCGAGGCGTCGGGGCGCACGGAGGCTCGCCAGCGGCGCCGCGCACGCCTCCGTCGCCGCGCCGCGCACGATCCCCACGGCGAGATCCAGCCAGGGCCGCGAGTCCGCGAAGGGATCATCGTCTCCGGCGGGCGCGCGCGGCCAGAACGGTCTTTGAACGTAGGCATACCCCACACGCACGGGTGCCTCGGTCATCACGGTCACGCGCGGAAGCGCGCCCGCGACATGGGCCGGAAGCAACAGGTAGCATTGCCCGTCCGAGGTCACCATGTGGCCCTGCCCGGGGCTGCCGCCCGGGCCTTCGACCCGGACGGGCTGCGCCGCAACGGACATGCAGGACAGAAGGATTGCGGCTATGATCGCGCCGGGCAGAGGGATTCTGGGAGAGGTCGACATGGGCAACTCGTGCTGGGCGCCGCTTGCTGCGATGGCCGTGCTGGCAGGGGTGACGGCCCCGCCGGCAATGGGGCAGGATAGCGACATACTACCCGTCGATGGCGAGTGGCGCGAGCGTCTCGATCCCCCGCGCGAGGTCAGCCAGCTGCCCGTCGCGGGCTTCGCTGTCTTCAGCCCTCTTCCGGCGACGGGGCCGGAGCTGCGCGCGCTGCTGCCGGCGGACTGGCGCGGGGGCGAGATCTGCGTGCACGCGCGCTCCGCCGATGGCGGCTACGAAGCGATCAACACCCATCTCGTGCCGGAGGACTTCGCGGGGCCCGTGGGCCGCCTGCCTTTCGAGACCGGACACACCGGCCTGTTGGCAGGCTACGGTTCCGAAACCCTCGCCGTTCTGGTGACAGCGGGGGCCTGCGCCAGCGACAGCCGCGAGATTCCCGACGTGACGCTCGCCTTCTGGAACGCCCCGCCCGAGATGCAGGGCCAGGCCCTGCTCTTGATGAATTCGCTGCGGGCAGAGCGGGTCTTCGTCTACGTCGGCGAGGAGGCAGGTGCGCCGATCGAATGCAGGCCGGCCGCAGCGGACGTGCGCTACAGCTTCGACACACGATGCGCCATCCCGCTCGACAGGCTGCCTGAAGGGCGCACGCAACTCAGCATCCTGGCGATGCGAAATCAGCAATTCGACCCGCCCCAGACCTTCCACGTCGTCCGTCCCGGCGGGGATGCCGCCCAGTGAACCAGTTGCGCCGCATCGTGAGGCTGCGCAGCTGGGGCTTCTGGGGCGGTGTCGCCTGCGGTCTGCCGGCGGTGGCCCTGCTGGTCGTGATCGTCTCGGTCCTGGCGCAGCGTGCGATCACCGAGCGCAGCTTCCTGATCGAGGGAGAGGCGACGGGCCTTGCGATCGAGTTCGCCGACGCCACCACCACCTGGGGCTTCGCGCGGGCCACCATCTGCGAGCCGCTGAACGTGCCCGACCCGTCGCGGCGATCGTCCGCGACGGAGGAGGACGGCGCGGCACCGCTATGCGACCCGATGGGATACGAAGATCCATCCAGCGGACCGCATCGGATCAACTGGCCCGAGGGCGCGAAGCTGGATATCACGCTGCGGCCGGACGGCTGGCTGGAGACCGTGATGCGCGACGTGCCGGGCTGGGAGGACGGCACCGTCTTGCTGGCGGACGCAGAGGCCTGGCGGGCCGCGGGGCTTCTGCCCTTCGACGGGTTTCTCTCGCTCGGGCGCGATCCCGGCGCGGGCGAGCAAGGCTATCTCATCGAGGGGCGTTTCGAGGCACGCGAGCGCTTTCGCGAACCGTTCGGCCCTGCCACGGTCGTGGTCAAGTCGGGTCCGTTCGCGCGCGGCGAGGTGGTGGAGGCACGTGTCGGCGCGAACCGGGGAGAGCCGGCGGCGCGTGCGCCGGTCCTGGGCCACATCACCGCGACCGAAGGCGACGCGGGACCGGCGCTGCACGTGGTGGCGATCACGCCCGTGGGTGACCCGCATCTCGCTGTCCGCTACAGCGGCAGCCGTGCGCCGCGGATCATCCGGCCGAGCTGGGTGGACAGCGTCGTGGCGAGCCCTGCGCTGCTGGCCGTGGCGCTGATCATCTCCCTCGTGTCGAGCGCGGTGGCCCTCGCCACGCAATCGGCGAAGCTGTTCTCCGGGGGCGGCGATGCCGGGGCCGAAGACGCGGCAGAAACCCGCGAGGGTGACGACGCTTCCGACGCAGCAACCGAAGGCGCGACGGGCGGGAGTGAACCGTATCCTGAAGGCACGCTCAGGAGGGCGGAGCGGGCGCGGCAGTCTTGATCGGGGGGCACGCCGCCACGCCGAGAAGCACGACGGAGCGGACGGGAGAGGCAGGCAAGCTTCCGCTCCGCTCAGAGTCCCGTCGATCTCGGCCTCCACCGTGGAAACTCCGAGGTCGTCGCGCCAAGGGCGACAGCCCTACCCGGCCTCGGCGTCTTGCGCCCTTCCGGACTGCCGTCAGTCGGGCCGCGCCGCACCGCCTCGCCAGGGACGCGATCGGGCAGAGGTGACCCTGACCCATCCGCCGCAAACAGCAACCGGGCTCCGGTCGTCGCTGGATGGCAGCTCAGTGGAAGGACAGCACCGGGCGTTCCCTCACTCATCGGGAAGGCCCCGGAGCGGTTTGTCCCTCAGATATCGGTGGGCGATCTTGATCGAACGGAGCTTGTAGGCGCGGAACCAGGTGAGCCCCATGTAGCTCCGGGACCGGCCCGGCAGCAGCTTGTAGTTCACGAACTCTGTCCCTGGCGCAGACAGA
>CAZTGH010000140.1:0-12091 GCA_964612985.1 uncultured Pirellulales bacterium | reverse complement strand
GTTTGTCCCTCTACGAAAATGGTTCCCTCTTATTGCGGAGGCGCAGAATGATTAGCACGGTGTCTCTCAGAGACAGCCTCTTGGCGAGCGCAAAAGAAGTGTTCGAGACGATGGCGTTCATGGCCCTCGAAGAGGTGCGTGAAGACCAGGAAGCGCCCGGCATCGAGGATGCGACCCTGCTGGGAACGATCACCTTCACGGGCCATATGGAAGGGTGCCTGGGCATCTGCTGCGGTATCCGTTGCGCTGCGACGATCGGCGCCAACATGCTGGGGCTCGATCCTGACGAGTCGATGAGCGACGACGACACGAGCGATGCGATCGGCGAAATCGCGAACATGGTGATGGGGGCTCTGAAGTCCCGCATTCAGGAGGAAGTCGGCAACGTGGAAGTCTCGATTCCTTCGGTCGTTCGGGGGCGGGAGCTGCGCAACAGCCTGGGCGAACGAGCCAGTAAGATCACGGCGATCGTGAACCTCGAAGGCGAGCACGCCATGCGGTTCTCCCTGCTGTATCGGGAGAATCTGAGCGGATAGGGCGCCTTCCCGGCGCATGGCGCAGGCGAAAGAGAAGGACGAAACATGGCAGGCACAGCAACCGACATTGAATTGCAGCTAGCCGATCTGTCGGACAGCGCGTTCAGCGCTTTCTGCGAAGACCTCAGCGCGATGTTCGATGCGGACGTGCAGTGCCAGCGTCAACAGGCCGGCGCGGGCGCGGTGGGCGACGTGCGCAAGCTCTTCAAGAAGCTCACGGCGGTCCATCTGGTCCAGGCGACGGGTATGCTGGATGGGACGTTTCAGTTGTTCTTCGATCAAGGCGGCCTGTTTGTGCTGTCCGGCGTCATTGTGATGCTGCCCGAGAAGAAGATTATCGAGGACGTCAAGCGCGGTTCGGTCGACGATGCGGAGAACCTGACGGATGCCTGCCGCGAGGTCGGCAACCTGCTCGTCGGTTCATGGGATCGCGTCTTTCGGGAGGACTGCGACGGGCACGCGCACTTTCTCAAGACCGATACATTCATCGGCAAGCCTTGGGAGGATTCGCAGAGAATCAACCTGGCGCCCGATGAGCCGGTGTACTTCGCGGTCTATGAGATGACCGTGGCCTCCTACCCGAGTTTCTCCTGTGCCGCCGTCTTTCCCAAGCGTGTAATGTCTGGAGCACGACCCGCAGAAGAGACGGTGGTCGAAACCCCTTCCGCTGCGGAGCCGGAGTCGCAGGCGTCGGCACCGCTGTCGCAGGCCGCGTCTGCGGAGCCTGTAGCTGAAACACCAAAGTCTCCCACTGCGGCGGCGCCCGTTTCGTCGCCGGTGGTCCCGGAGGTTCCGGTCGACAGCGAAGTGCCAGCGCAAGCGGCGACGCCTTCTGCGACTGCGACAAGCGAACCGGAAGCGGCCAAACCGGGGGCGGTATCCTCGTCGGATTCCCGGGAGCCGGCCCCATCGGCTCCCGGACGCGAAGAATCGGCCCATGCCCCGGCGCAGAAGCCTGTCCGCCCGACGGAGGCGGACCCGGGGCCAGGCGGATTCGCGGGCATTCCCCAGGATATCGAGTCCATCGTCGAGATGGTAAGCGGGCCGGTGTCGGCCGAACCGATGCCGGCACCGCCGAAACCGCGCCAGCCCGCCAAAGGCGAGCCGGCGGAACGCGACACGTCCCTGCTCGATCAGGTCCTCGCCGATTATACGGTCTGCGCCGGCGATACCGCGCTGACCGATCTGCTCAACCTGCCGGCCAAGAAGGTAATGTCGCCGGAGGTGGTCTGGTGCGAGCCGGAACAGACCGTCCAGGATGTCATCACGTTGATGCAGCAGCACAGCGTCGGCTATGTGCTGGTCGGACGCGACGGGGTCCTGGAAGGATTGATCTCCAATTCGAACATCCAGAGTGCCGTCAGTCCGTATCTGCGTCCGGTGTTCGCCAAATGGCGTCGGCCGGAAGACGACGCGACGCTGGGCATCAAGGTCAAGTGGATCATGAGCCGCCCGGTGCGCACGGTCAAGCCGGAGACGCCGCTGGCGACCGTCATGGAGAGCATGTGTCGGTACGGCGGACGCTGTCTGCCGGTGGTCGGCGGCGACTCGAAGATGCTCGGTCTGATTACGGTGTTCGACGTGCTGCTGCGCGTGCTGGAGGCGGACCAGACCCTGTCGTGGAAGGGAAAACCGCCGCAAGCGGTTCCCGTGCTGATCTAGGGGCGAACCATCATTCGCCCTTGCCAGGGGCGAGCGCCTATGGATAAGCGATCATTTGCTCCTATGACCGCAAAGATTCTTGGACGTAACGAAAGAGATTACGATGGGTAAGAATGACACGCTGATCCAACTGGTTGAACAAGCGGCCTGCTGTGTCAATATGCTCGGACCTTCCGATCTGTCCGACGCACAGCAACTGGAGGAGATCCTCGGTCGGATCGATCAGGTCGTTCATGAACTGGACCGGGAGCCCGCCCGGTTTTGCGCGGAACTGAAGGGTGTCACGGCCGACGCGTCCGCGACGCTCCGACAGATTCTCCGCCAGGAGGTGTCCGACACGTCTTCGTCGCTGAAAGCCGTCAGCCAGGCGATTTGCAGCCTTCAGGGGCTGGTTGAGAAACTCGACGGTCCGGATGAGGGCGGTCAGGCTGCGGTTGGCCCCAGCGAGCCTCCGCAGGCGGCCTCCTCGGAAGCTTCTGCGATCGACGACGGCGCCTCATCGGCCGGGGCCGAGGCGATGACGATCTCCGAAGAAGATGCGCCGCTGGTGATCGACTTCATCACGGAGGCCAACGAGCACATCGAATCGGCGGAGTCGTCCCTGCTGGAACTGGAGAATCATCCGGACAACGAAGAGCTGATCAACAAGATCTTCCGCGGCTTTCATACGATCAAAGGCATGGCGGGCTTTCTGAACCTGACGGAGATTGGTTCGCTGGCGCACTCGGCGGAGAATCTGCTGGACCTGGCGCGCAAGGGCAAGCTGGTCCTGGCGGCCGAGTACAGCGACGTCATCTTTGCGGCGGTGGACATGCTCAAGCGAATGATGGCCAGGCTCAAGGAGTGTGTGGAGTCGGGGGCGTCGGTCCCGGCGCAGGAAGGGCTTCGGCCGTTGCTCGATACGCTGAAGGCGGCCGCCGAGGGAGAACTGCCGACGAGTCCGGTCGCGCCGGCCCAGACGAAAGAGAACGACGAGAAGCTCGACGGTCTTCTGGCCGAGAAGGCCGAGACGAAGAAGGCGGGATCTTCGAATGGCACGGGCGGACACGCGGCCGCCGACGAGAAGATCAAAGTCAGTATCACGCGGCTCGACAACCTGATCAACATGACCGGCGAACTGGTGATTGCCCAGTTGATGGTGGCCGAGGAGATCCACACCGGCGCTTCATCGGTCCACGAGCTGGCGCGGAAGGTGGCCCATCAGGGCAAGATCGTGCGCGAGCTTCAGGAACTCTCCATGTCCATGCGCATGGTGCCCGTACAGGGCGTCTTCCAGAAGATGAGCCGGCTGGTTCGCGATCTTTCGCGCAAGGCCGACAAGCAGGTGGAGTTCGTCACGATCGGCGAGGAGACCGAACTGGACCGCACGGTGGTCGACAAGATCGCCGACCCGCTGATCCACATGGTCCGCAATTCGCTGGATCACGGCATCGAACCGCGTGACGAGCGGGTCAAGGCCGGCAAGGACCGCACTGGGCGCGTCGAGTTGCGGGCGTTCCATCAGGCCGGCAACATCGTCATCGAGATCGAAGACGACGGCAAGGGGCTGGACCAAGAGCGCATCCTCAAGAAGGCGATCGACAACGGCGTGGTTGAGCCGGGGCAGGAGCTTTCCGACGACGAGATCTTCAAGCTGATCTTTCACCCCGGACTCTCGACCGCCGAGAAGATCACCAGCGTCTCGGGGCGAGGCGTGGGCATGGACGTCGTCAAGAAGAACATCGAGTCGTTGCGAGGCAAGATCGATATTGCTTCGACCCGGGGGCAGGGCACGATCTTCACCATCCGGCTGCCGCTGACGCTGGCGATCATCGACGGTCAAGTCGTTTGCATCGGCGATCAGCGGTACATCATTCCGATCAACTCGATCGTGCGCAGCCTGCGGCCGACCAGCGAGCAGTTGTCCTCGGTGCAGGGTCGGGGCGAGATGATCCTCGAACGGGGCGAGTTGATCCCCCTGGTTCGACTCTACCGTCTGCTCGGCGTTGTGCCCACGGAAGAAGATCCCACCAAGGCACTGGTGGTGGTGGTGGAAGAAGACGGCCGGAAGTGTTGCCTGCTGGTCGATGATCTGCTGGCGCAGCAACAGGTGGTGATCAAGAGCCTGGGCGATGCGCTGGGGCGCGTCAAAGGCGTCTCGGGCGGGGCGATTATGGGGGACGGCAAGGTCTGTCTGATTCTCGACGTTCCAGGACTGGTGACTTTGGCCCAGGCGCAGTAGCCGATAGCGCGATCGGGGGATCCTTATCATGAGCATGTTGGCTCTCCAGGAGGTAGTGCTGGGCGAGGAGGAGTTTCGCCGGATCAGTGACTTGGTATACGAGCACTGTGGCATCAATCTCCATGACGGCAAGAAGGAACTCGTTCGGTCGAGACTGGCCAAGCGGCTCCACCAGGGGCGCTTCACGAGCTTCTCGCAATACATCCAGCACGTGCTCGAGGACCCGACCGGGAAGGAATTCTCGATTCTGATCGATTCGCTCAGCACGAACCTGACGAAGTTCTTTCGCGAGGAGCGGCATTTCGAGTACATGCGAACCCAGTTGCTGCCTCGGCTGATCAAGGCCAAGGAGAGCCGCCGACAGCTTCGCGTTCGCGGTTGGAGCGCTGGGTGCTCTTCAGGCGAAGAGCCCTATTCCATCGCCTTGACCCTGCTCGAAGCGTTCGCCGGCAGGGGACGATGGGACATCCGGTTGCTGGCCACCGACGTGTCCACCCGCATTCTGGAACGCGCGCAGGCGGGTGTGTATGACCGGGAGCGCATCGAGCCGATTCCGATGCCGCTGCGCAGCAAGTATCTCATTACGCGGCGTGAGGGGGACAAGGAACGATACGAGGTCAAGTCGGCTCTGAGGGAGATGGTGATCTTCCGCAATCTGAATCTGATGAAGGACTGGCCGATTCGGGGTCCGCTGGACTTTGTTTTCTGCCGCAACGTGATGATCTACTTCGACAAACCGACGCAGGCGCGCCTGATTCGCCGATTCTACGACCTGCTGGGACCCGGAGGCGTCCTGTTCACGGGGCACTCCGAATCGTTGACGGGGATCGAACACGCATTCAAATACGTGCAGCCGACGATTTATCTCAGGCCGTAGGGGGTGGGCATGGTCAAGACGCGAATCGTAGTCGACATCTCGGATGCCAAGGTTTCTAACGATCCCTCGGACGTACTGGTGACCTATTCCCTCGGTTCGTGTATCGGGGTCTGTCTGTACGACCCCGTCACCACCGTCGGCGGCATGCTGCACTACCAGTTGCCCTCGTCGAAGATGGACGAAGAACGGGCGCGCAGCAAACCGTTGATGTTCGCCGATACGGGAATGACGCTCCTGCTGAACAAGATGACTTCCATGGGCGCCAACAAGAATCGCATGCACGTTCGGTTGGCGGGCGGGGCGGCGATGGCCACCGGGCCCCAGGGATTCGACATCGGCAAACGCAATTATCTGGCCATTCGCAAGATTCTCTGGAGCAACGGCATGTTCATCAACGCCGAGGACGTGGGAGGCAGCGCCGCTCGGAATCTCTATATGGACCTGGCCGACGGGACGGTGACGGTGCGGTCCACCGGGTTGGAGAAATGCTTGCGCTGACGAATCGATCCGCTGGGGGCGGTGGCGGCGAACGGCTCGGGCTCTATGCTGCCGGAGCCGGAAACCGCGAAAAGAAGGATGTGGCAATGACGTTGACACTGAACCAATGCATACGGGTCCTGATTGTTGATGATTCCGCGATCGTTCGCAAGATCCTCAGCCAGGAACTGGGGCGGCACGCCGGCATCGACGTCGTAGGAACCGCGCCCGACCCCTATATCGCTCGCGACAAGATCCTGGCCCTGGAGCCGGATGTGCTGACGCTCGACGTCGAAATGCCGCGGATGGACGGCATTACCTTCCTGGGCAAATTGATGAAGCACCATCCCATGCCGGTGATCGTGCTCAGTTCGTTGACGCCGCAGGGGGGTAAGACCGCGATGGAGGCCTTGGACGCCGGAGCGGTCGAGGTGATGTGCAAGCCGAATGGCTCCTACAGCGTCGGTGACATGTGCACCGCCCTGGTCGAAAAAATCAAAGCGGCTTCCACGGCGCGCATCGCGAAGCGGCCCGATACCGCCGTACGCACCGGCGCCGTTCCGCAGCGACTCAGCATGGTCGAGACGACGCACAAGATCTTTGCGATTGGCGCCTCGACCGGGGGGGTGCAAGCCCTGACCCGCGTCTTGTCTTCGCTGCCCGCCAATGCCCCCGGGACGGTGGTCGTGCAGCACATGCCCGCCCACTTCACCACATCGTTCGCCCAGAGACTCAATACCGAATGCGCCATGAGCGTCAAGGAAGCCGAGGACGGCGACCATGTCGTTCCCGGTCACGTATTGATCGCTCCAGGCGGATTGCACATGGTTCTCCAGCGCAGCGGGGCGAACTACTACGTGTCTCTCAAGGACGGCCCTCCCGTCTGCCGACAGAAGCCCAGCGTCGAGGTGCTGTTCAACTCGGTGGCCAAGTACGCCGGCGCCAATGCCGTGGGAGCGATCCTGACGGGGATGGGGGATGACGGGGCGACGGGGCTTCTCAACATGCGACAGGCCGGCGCACACACCATCGCGCAGGACGAACAGTCGTGCGTAGTTTTCGGCATGCCCAAGGAGGCCATCGCCCGAGGCGGCGCCGAACGCATTGTCTCGCTGGACAAGGTCGCCGAGCATCTCATCGCCTTCGCCCGATCCTGATCCGATGGTCCGGAGGCGCCTTTGGTATGAGGAAAAGGCGGTTGGCCCTGGAGAGGAGTTCGTACGCATCTTTTACGCCTGTTGCTCCGATCTTACACGCAATCCCATGATCTGCCAGAAGGTGCACGGAGAATTCCGACGCCGGTTGCTCCGGCGGTTTCCCTACGCGATCTACTTTCGAGTGGAAGAGGATCTCGTGATCGTCTTCGGTCTGTTCCACTGCGCCAGAGATCCGCACAGGTTCCACAAGGAGCTGGGTGGTCGTGAACCGTAAGAGCGAGTAGGGTGGGTTCTCCGCCCACGCGTCCTCTCAACACACAACGCGTGGGTCGAGAACCCACCCTACGGATTCATGCTACAGGTTGTGACGGTACGTCCGCGTTATCCGTTGGCTTTCTCGAAGGTGAAACTACGGGTCTGGGCGTTGGCGTCGACGCGGATGGTGTCGCCATCGTTGAAGCGGCCCGCCAGCAGTTCGGTGGCCAGGGGGTTCTCCAGTCTCTGCTGGATCGTCCGCTTGAGCGGCCGGGCACCGTACGTTGGATCGTAGCCTTCGTCCATGATCTGATCGCGGGCGCGGTCGGTGAACTCCAGCGTGATGTTTCGTTCCTCGAGCCGGTTCGCCAGATAGCCAAGCTGGATGTCGACGATCGCCCGCAGGTGCTCGCGCTGGAGCATGTGGAAGACGATGATCTCGTCGATCCGGTTTAGGAACTCCGGCTTGAAGACCTGTTTGAGCGCCTCTTTCACGTGCGCTTCGATTTCCCAGTCGGCCCCTTGCTCCTCGGAGAGCTGCTGGATCTGCTGGCTGGCGATGTTGCTGGTCATGATGATGACTGTGTTCTTGAAATCGACGGTGCGTCCCTTGCCGTCGGTCAGCCGACCGTCATCGAAGACCTGGAGCAGCACGTTGAACACATCCGGATGCGCCTTTTCGATTTCATCGAGCAGGATCACCGAATAGGGCTTGCGCCGTACGGCTTCGGTGAGCCGGCCGCCTTCCTCGTAGCCGACGTAGCCCGGAGGGGCGCCGATCAGTCGCGCCACCGAGTGCGGCTCCATGAACTCGCTCATGTCGATCCGCACCATGGCGTTGATATCATTAAAGAGGAAATTTGCCAGCGCCTTGCTCAACTCGGTCTTGCCGACCCCGGTGGGACCGAGGAACAGGAAGGTCCCGATCGGGCGGTTCGGGTCCGAAAGGCCCGAGCGGTTGCGTCGGACCGCATTGCACAGCGCTGAGATTGCCTCATCCTGGCCGACGACGCGCTGGCGGATCTGCTCTTCCATCTTGATCAGCCGCTCGCGTTCGCCCGTCAGCAGGCGGGAGACCGGGATGCCGGTCCACTTGGCGACGACCTGGGCGATGTGCTCCTCAGTGACCTCGTCCTGGAGCATCTTGTGCGACTTCTCCGACTGGGCGAGCTGCTCTTCCCGGGCGTCCACCTCCTTCTGGAGATTGGCGATCGTTTCGTACTTCAGACGAGCGGCTTTCTCGAGTTCGCCTTTGCGCTGGGCGTCTTCGAACTCCATCTGGGCCTGCTCGATCTGCTGCTTGAGCTGCTTGATCTGATCGATGCCGCCTCGCTCGGTTTCCCACTGAACGGTCAATTCTCTGTCCTTCTGCTCGAGTTCGGCCAGTTGCTTCTCGGTGGCCTTGAGTCGCTCCTTGCTGGCGGGATCGCTTTCCTTCTTCAGGGCTTCCCGCTCGATCTGGAGCTGGACGATCTTCCGGCGGATGCGATCCATCTCGGCTGGCAGCGAATCGTTCTCGATCCGTAACTTGGAGGCCGATTCATCGATGAGGTCGATCGCCTTGTCGGGCAGCCAGCGGTCGGTGATGTAGCGGTTCGACAGGGTTGCGGCGGCCACGAGCGCCGCGTCGGTGATGCGCACGCCGTGGTGGGCGTCATAGCGGGGCTTGAGCCCGCGCAGGATCGCAATCGTCTCCTCAACGCTCGGCGGATCGACCATCACCGGCTGGAACCGGCGCTCCAGCGCCGCGTCCTTCTCGACGTACTTGCGGTATTCATCGAGCGTGGTGGCGCCGATGCAGCGCAGCTCGCCTCGCGCCAGCGAGGGCTTGAGCAGGTTGCCTGCGTCGACGGCGCCTTCGGCCTTGCCGGCGCCGACGACGGTGTGCAGTTCGTCGATGAAGAGAATGATCTGCCCCTCGGCGGCGATCACTTCCTTCAGCACCGCTTTGAGCCGGTCCTCGAATTCGCCGCGGAATTTCGTGCCCGCGATCAGGGCGCCCATATCGAGGGCGACGACGCGTTTGTTCTTCAGCCCTGAGGGCACATCGCCAGCAACGATGCGCTGGGCGAGACCCTCGACAATGGCGGTCTTGCCGACGCCGGGTTCGCCGATCAAAACGGGATTGTTCTTGGTCCGGCGATTCAGCACCTGCATGCACCGGCGGATCTCTTCGTTCCGCCCGATGACCGGGTCGAGCTTGCCTTTGCGCGCCATCTCGAGCAGGTCGATGCCGTAGCGCTCCAGCGCCTTGTACTTCTCTTCGGGGTTCTGGTCGCTGATGGTCGCGCCGCCGCGAACGTCCTTCAGCGCGCTCTCGATCTGCTCGGGCGTGATCGAGTTAACGCTGAGGATCTCCTTGGCATCGCTGTTGACGCCGGCCAGCGACAGCAGCAGGTGTTCGACGCTGAGATACTCGTCTCCCATCTTGTCGGCGCGATTCTGCGCGTCGAGGACGACCTGGTTCAACGCCGGATCGGGCATCAACTGGCCCGGGCTGGTCCCCTGGGGCAATCGGTCCAGTTCGCCGTCGGTCATCTGCCGGACGCGATCGATGTTGGCGCCGACCTTCTTGAGGACCATCACCGCGATGCCCTCGTCGTCGCCCAGGATCGCACCGAGCAGGTGCAGCGGCGATAGAACGGTATGAGACTTGGCCATCGCCAACTGCTGCGCGGTGGCCAGCGCCTCCTGAGCTTTCAATGTGAATTTGTCGAATTTCATTTCCCAACCTCATTGGAGTCATTTCCAGCGACCGGAAGCGGCCGCCTGCGGGATAACAGTGCAAATCGCGTGCCTGAATCGCTTGGCCGTCCTAAGTGTCGCAAAAAGCAGGGTTTGCGACTTGTAGGCGGCGCGCCGCACGTGCCAATATGGCAGCCTGGCAGACGCTCGTTCGGGAAGTTCCCCGAGCGAACGCACGTGCTCGGAGCGGTCCGGCACGGAGATCAAGGTCGTGGGACTCAGGACTCCGTGAGCTGGGCGTAGCGTTCGACGCTCATGTCCATCTCTCGCAGGATTTCGCGAAGCAGCGGAATAGAGAGCAATCGGCCCTTGTGGTGGGGCATCGATGAGCTTCAGTTTGCTCACCCGCCCACCTCAAGCTGCTGGATGCCAACGAATTCCGGGACTTGCTTTTTCGCCTCCTCATCCATCTCCTCCAGGCACAGTTCGACGACTTCCCGGAGGTTCTTCTGGAGTTCGTCCAACGTTTCGGCCTGCGTATGCGCCCCCGGAATACCGGGTACGATCGCCACATAAAGCCCCGTCTCAGGGTCCTTTTCGATGTATCCCGTGACGCGAAGTATTGCGCAATCCTCGCCAATCAGTCAAACCATGCCAGCAGCCACACGCAACACTGATCCTACTGAATTTCCGTCGCGTCGTCCATGACGTTCGACGCCTGCCGAGTTTGGAGTGTGGGACTCGCGTTCGTATCGACTCAGAGGGGGGCGGTTAAGGAGGTCAGGCCCTTGCGGATGAGCATGATGGCGATGATTGCCAGGCAGAAGAGAATGACTCCGCCGGCGATCATGAAGTCGCCCATTGTGATACCCAGCGCCTTGAAGACGAGCTTGCCGACGAGCACGAACCCGACCGCCAGACACAGGGCCGTCAGCATCGATTGGAGGATCACCCGGTTCTTCTGCCCGCGGTCCAGGCCCTGTGTCAGCGACGTCAGGATCGGCAGCGTGCCGATGGCATCGACTGCCACGAATACCGGAATGAACGCCATCAGGATGTTATTCAGCAAGGCCATGCCGAGTCACTCCGAACTTACGGAACACTGGAATATTGGAATGCTGTAACATTGGAACAATGGGATCGCTGCCACCGATCTTTCCAACATTCCACCATACCATTATTCCAGTATTCCGGTGCCGTTCGCTTACTGATTCAACCACACGACCGTCACTACGATATAGATCGCATACAATCCGAGGAACACCGCCGCCTCCCATCGATCCAGCATGCGTCGCTTGCCGGTGAACATGCACAGAAACAACAGCCCGCTGGCGACGATCGTCACCGCGATATCGACGTTGGCCTTGGGCTCGAACGGGATCGGACGGATCAGGCTGCTGACGCCCAGGATGAAGAAGATGTTGAAGATGTTCGAGCCGACCACGTTGCCGATGGCGATCTCGGCGTTCTTGCGATAGGCGGCGGCTGCCGAGGTCGCCAGTTCGGGCAGCGACGTGCCGACTGCGACGATGGTCAGCCCGATCACGGTCTGGCGAACACCCAGCGCCGTGGCGAGTTGGACCGCGCCGTCGACCACCCATGTGCTGCCGACCAGCAGCGCCACGAAACCGCCCGCGATCAGCGCTGCCATTTTGAGCGAGCTCTGCGTAGCGGTACCGGCTTGCTCCGCAGCGCCCTCGACCGCCCTAGCGATGCCGGCGGTGTAGTACAGGAAAATCACAAAGAAGCTCAGCAGCACCAGCGCATCGATCCGCGTCAGATGCGACAGGTTGGCGCCGTCGATCAGGCGGTCGTTCGCCAGGATGCCCAGCAGCGCCGCCGCCAGCAGGCTCAGCGGGATCTCTTTCCAGACCGTGCCCCTGGCCACCGCCAGCGGGAAGATGACGCCTGCGACGCCCAGGATCAGCAGGATGTTGGCGATGTTGGAGCCCAGAATATTGCCGATCGTGATGCCGGTATCGCCCCGGATGCTGGCGGTCACGTTGACGCCCAGTTCGGGCAGCGAGGTCCCGAACGCCACCACCGTCAAGCCGATCGCCAGGTCCGAGACGTGCAGCCTCTTCGCCAGCGATGAAGCCCCGCCGACGAACCAGTCGGCCCCCTTGATCACCAGCACAAACCCCACCACCATCAGCCCATACGCCAGCATCGCCGCAACTCCCATCTATGGATGCGAATCTTTATCACGACCGCTCATCAT
>CAZTGH010000139.1:0-12124 GCA_964612985.1 uncultured Pirellulales bacterium | reverse complement strand
TAGAGGCCTACTGTCCTTTTTGCAGAAGGCCGCTCATCCCACCGGGGCGGAGCGGAGCGGGAGAATCTGGCCGACAATGAGGTATCGGTCCGATCTCTGGCCAGATGCTTCGACTTCGCTCAGCATGACAAGCGGACGAGGACGTGAACCGCGAAGCTGGATTGCAGCCCCCTCTTGTTCAGAGGTCGCATGCCCTCCGTCTGTGCGCAGCAGGCAGACCCAGTCTTCTTCGGGGGTTGGAGGGCTAGGCAGCGTGCCGTCGGCAGTGGGCGTCTCGGGAGTGGAGAAAGTGCCGGTCCGGGGGTTGAACCATCGGGGTGCACTGCTTCGTTTTGCCCCACCACATCGCGGGGACAGCGGTGACGAAGCCGAGATCGGAAAGGGCCTGCATCCGCTTGTCGAGTACTTGGAAATATGTGGGGTTGAGGCGGGTCGGGTCGCGGTCGAGGAAGGCATCGCCGCCCTCGTTGCGATGGGCCTGGCCGTCGGGGTAGTCGCCATAACCATGGATCGCCTGCATCAGGATGGCGGTGAAGCCCTTATCGCGGCGGTCGGCGAGGTATTGAAAGAAGGGCCCCGGGCGAACGACACAGAAGGTGCCGCCCGCCAACAGAAGTATACCCGTTTCGCACCCGCAGAACAAAGAACGCCGTCCCCAAGCTGGCCTCAAACGTGCCACCGGCGGTACTTGGCGGCGCTTTGTGCAACTGGGGGATTGCGGTTTGGGGCAAGATCTGGTAAGGATAGTGGCCGGTGTCATCCGGTCCGCATCGGGGCCGGCGGATGGTGCTGATGCAACGACGGAGAAGAATCGCATAATCGAAAGGAGACGCTCGTGAGCGTTGAACTTAAGAAGAACTGCCGCTATGCCCTGCTCGTGCCCACCAGCATGGGGGCGCGCCTGACCCCTGAGAACGGCCAATCCTTCCATTGCAGTCGGCGCTTCATGTTGCAGGCGACCAGCGCCGAGACCAACGTCGCCAGCGTTTCGTCGTACCTGGGCCTGCCGGTCAAGGTGCTGACGACGTTCGTCAAGGGCAGCCCGATCGCCCGTTTCATCAAGGATGACCTGGCGAGTCGGCACATGGAGGTCGAGGCCAAGGAGGTCGATCAGGGCGGTCCCTGGGGCTACCGGCACCAGCTCAACCTGGCCGACTGCGGCACGGGGTCGAGGGGGCCGCGCGTCTGCAACGACCGGGCCGGCGAGGTCGGTCGGACGCTGAACGTCAAGGACTTCGACCTCGAACGCATCTTCGGCAGCGAAGGCGTGCAGATCGTGCATCTGTCGGGCCTGATCGGGGCACTGTCGCCCGAGACCGGCACGTTCTGCCTGGAGATCGCGCGGGCGGCCAAGAAGCACGGCACGCGCATTGCGTTCGACCTGAATTATCGCGCTTCGTTCTGGAAGGGTCGGGAGAAGGAGTTGCGGGCCATCTTCCACGAGATCGCCGGCATCGCCGATATCCTCGTCGGCAATGAAGAGGACTTCCAGCTCGCGCTGGGGATCGAGGGGCCCGAAGCCGGCGGCAAGGGCCTGGGCGACAAGATCGAGAGCTTCAAGGGCATGATCAAACGGGCGGGCCAGGCGTATCCCGACGCCAAGGTCTTCGCGACCACGCTGCGCGAGGTGGTCAACGCCAATACGCACCTCTGGGGGGCGCTGCTGGCGGAGAACGGCAACTGGCACGCGGTCGAACCCCGTCAGATCGGCGTGCTCGACCGCATCGGCGGCGGCGACGCCTTCGTCGGCGGCATGCTCTACGCGATCCTGCGCGGCTGGGAACCCGCCACGTGGGTGCAGTTCGGCTGGGCCACCGGCGCCCTGGTCGTCACGCTGCTGACGGACTACGCCCAGCCCGCCGACGAGGACCAGATCTGGAGCATCTGGGAAGGCAACGCCCGCGTCGTGCGCTAGCAGGCCAACCTTCGATTGGAAACACGAATCTCGAAATCCGAATTTCGATCCGTTCTCACCACGAGAGCGACTCTGAGCGCTCATGACGATGTCGAGATGGCCGTCGCCGTCGACGTCCAGGATCAGCGTCGCCACCTGCCGCTTCATGCCAACTTTCCTTCACTCTCTCATCGTGCCCTTACGATCCGAGCAGCGCTTATCGCCATTCCTGTCGGCGCGCTGGAACACGGCAGGCATCATTCGATGAAATCCGTCCTTCGCTGCGACTCACAGGCCTCTGCGGAGGCGCACCGCCAATGTTGCGCTGATCGTACCGCTTTGCGCTTTCGCGAAGGCTTTGGTTCGCGGCCTACGGGGCGGTTGCCATGCTGTTTCCGGGCTTCGTAGATGTGGTCGAGGTATCTCTGTGGATCGTTTCCGAACTCCGGTTCGATCTCGCGTCGAATCTGACGCGTCTGTTCCACAATCGCGTCTTTCATCTCAAGGCTCCATCAATTCTTCCGGCGTGCAGATGATCGGACTTTGATACCCCCTTTCGTCACCGAGGCCTCAACGTTTGCCCTCACGCCTGGCCGTTATTCTACGAACCCATCGGAGCCGATTCACGCAAGAAAAGAGACCCGGTCGTGGCATGGGTGCGGCCGGCAAACGTGGGCGGATTCGAGCCACGGTTCCTGGTCGCCACCCTTGGGACCGGCCTGGCCTCTCCGCCTCCGGCGGATCGTCTGGACCGAAGCTCTCTCTCTTGTCATCCCGAGCGGAGCAACGCGGAGTCGAGGGATCTGGCCGCGACGAAGTCGGTCGCCCGGCCAATGTCTGACTCTTCGGATCCCTGTCAAGTCGCTGGATTTCGGATACCGCCCCGAAACACAGACAATGGCCCGCTCGGTGCCGGATTCCTCCATTCCGCTTCGCTTCAGTCGGAATGACAAGGCGCATGCAGCAGACACAAGTGCCACCGAATGGCAACCGCAGGTCCGTGGCATTCGACTGCGGATTTCCACAGAACTGGCTGGCGTCTGTGCGGCGGATCGGGGGTCAGGGCTTCTGGGTGGATTCGAGGTAGCGGAAGAAGTCGGCGTCGGCGCCGATCATGAGGGTGGTGTTGGGGCCCATGGCGCGATAGCTTTCGAGGGTGCGGAGGAAGGCGAAGAACTCGGCGTCGGCGCCGTAGGCCTGGCCATAGATGCGGGTGGCTTCCGCGTCGGCCTTGCCGCGAATCTCCTCCGCCTGGCGTTTGGCCTCGGAGCTGATCTCGCGTAGCTTGCGTTCCATATTGCCGAGGATCTCCTGGCTGCGTCCCTCGCCCTCGGAGCGGAACTTGGCGGCGATGCTCTGGCGTTCGGAGATCATCCGGCTCTCGACCTGGCGGCGGACCGACTCGATGTAATTGATCCGCTTGATGCGCACGTCGACGATCTCGATGCCCAGTTCCGGCATCAGCCTCGAGGCGGACACGAGCATCTGCTGCTCCAGGCGCTGGCGACCCAGTTTGGGCTTCTCCAGGTCCACGTCCTCGCGAACCAGGGCCTCCTCTTCGAGGGCTTCAGCGTCCACCTCCCAGTCGTGCGAGCGGACGATCTCCTCGAGATCGGCGCTGGAGACGATGTCACGGACCACCGAGTCGATGATGTCGTCGAGGCGGGTGCGCGCCCCCAGTTCGTCGCGCACGGAGCGGAGGAATTGCAGCGGGTCGACGATCCGCCAGCGGGCGGTGGTGTCGACCACGATGAACTCGCGGCCCAGCGTCGGGATCTGGCTGACGTCGCCATCCCAGGCGAGCAGGCGCTTGTCGAACCGGCGGACCTCCTGGACGAACGGAAGCTTCCAGTGCAACCCCGGCGTGGCGACGACGTCGCCCACGGGCTCGCCGAACTGGACGATGATCCCCTGCTCGGCCTGTTCGATCACGAACAAGGCACTGCCGAGAACCACCACGAGTACTACGAGAGCAACGGCAACGAAAGCGGGAACGATACGTTTGATCATGGGGCCACCTCCCTCGGCATCTGTCCCTCGCGCAGGTGCAGCAGAGGCAACGGGGAACTCTGTCCTTCCTGGAGGACCAGCACCGAGCCGATCTGGGGCAGCACTTCGGACAACGTCTCCAGGTACATCCGCCGGCGCGTCACCTCAGGCGCCGCCTCGTACTCGGTGAGGATCGAGCGGAACCGCGCCGCCTCGCCCAACGCCTGATTGGTCCGCTCGGCGGCGTACCCCTGGGCCTCGGCGATGGTCCGCTTGGCTTCGCCCTCGGCGCGAGGAATCGCCTCGTTGGCCTGTCTCGTCGCGTCGTTGATCATGCGCTCCTGTTCCTGGCGTGCCTCGTTCACCTGATTGAACGCGGGCTGGACGGCCTGGGGCGGCACCACGTTCTGCAACTCCACGGTGATGATGTGAATGCCCGTCTCGTACAGTTCCATCGCGGACTGGATCTCGTCGCGCGCGGTGTTGGCGATCTTGACGCGGGCGGTGGTCAGGATCTCACTGCCGAGATTGTTGCCGACGACGCGGCGCATGACGGATTCCGAGATATCGCGCAGGGTCCGCGTGGGCTCCCGCATGTTGTAAAGAAATTTGATCGGATCGCCGATACGATACTGCACGACCCATTCAACATCGATGATGTTGAGGTCGCCCGAGAGCATGAGCGATTCATCGGGATAGTCGCGTTGTTCGTAGCGCGTCGGCTCGCCCGTTGCAGCGGTGCGGAAGCCGAATTCCTCCTTGAGCACCCGCTCGGTGGCGACGCGCTGGACGTGGTCGATGCCGAAAGGCAGCTTGAAGTGGAGACCGGGATCGGTGGTCTTGATCACCGCGCCGAAGCGTTTGACCACGCCCCGCTGTTCCGGCTGCACCGTGTACACCATGGTCACGGCCGCCAGGGCAACCAGCAGCACGACGAGACCGGCGATTACGAGCGGCAGCCAGCGGCGTACACTGGCGATCAGCTCGTTGATGTCGGTCGTACGAAAATCATCCTGATATCTCATGCCCCCAGCCTAGGGCCCCGCCACGCTCCGGTCAAGCGTTGCACAGCGTTCTTCCTGAGAATTCTCAAATGATAAGGTGGGCAAGAGCCCCACCTCCGCCGTTTGACGCGGTCGATGAGATTCACAGCAGTATTCGGGATTCAGCGATTCGTCAGCGGTCCTAAGGATCAGTCGTTGGCCGGACGACTGACTTCGTCGCGGCCAGACTCTTCGACTCCACTTCGTTCCGCTCAGAGTGATAAGAAAAGAGAGGCTCCGCTCGGGATGACAAAACGGAGAGGGTTCAAGTCGAGATGACCCGGCGGAGGCGGGGAAGGTTGGCCGGCCCCAAGGGTGGCAATCAGGAGTTGTGGCCGGATTCCGCCACCATTTGCCGACTGCACGCTCGCGTACGGGCGTACTGCACCGAGCATTCGGGCTTGATCGGGGCAGGGGCGAGGGATAGACTGAGCGCGTGCGAGGCCGGGCTGTGGCGGGCGCCGGGCCGCAGGGTAGCCAGATAAGGGGACGACAATGGCGGAAATGCATGGCCGCGATGCCTTGAAGGCGGAGCCAAGCGGGCACCGGTGGGAAGTGTTTCTGAACTGGGGGTATCGGGTGGTGCTGGCGGTTTGTGCGCTGCCGGCATTGCTGGGGACGGGGATTACGATCGGGGTTTTCGCACACGACGCCGGCGGGTTGTTGAGAGCGGTGGCGGGTCTGCTGTCGGTACCACTGGCCTGCGCGGTGCTGCTGTTGCCCTGGCGCATCCTGCTGAAGAACCGTGTGATGATGGCAGTGACGCTGGTCGCCGGCTGTGTGGCGGCGCATCAGCTTTACGCATCGTTCGGGACGTTCAAGGCGCTGGCCCGCAGCGAAACGATGTTCGTCGTCTGCGGGGTGGTGCTGGCAGCAGGAATCGCATCGCTGGTACTGTACGTTCGCCGCAGTGGGCGCAAGGTCTGGCCGGCGGCAATCGGCTCGGTGCTGGCGGCGATCTGCTTCGTGTTCGGCGCGGGCAATCCGCAATGGTCCAGGTACATCTTCATCTGGCAGGTGCACTATTCACCCTGGCGGAGAGACGCGGCGAATCTGCGGACCAATCGCGACGACCCTCGCTTGACGCAGCCGAAGTACACCGAGTGGGACGCGCGCGGGCGCAGGACAGCGGAGTGGTCGCACCCCGATGGCGAACTGCTCCGCACGACGTATTACCCGAGCGGGCGGAAGCGGATGGAACGGCTCTATGCCGAGGACCAATTCGTCACGATCTGGTATCCGGACGGGCAGATGGAGTATCAGTACGACCGGCAGACCCGCCGGAAGCGCGCCTGGGACCCCGACGGTGCGCCGCGCGAGGGCGAAGTCCGTACGAGGTTCCCCGATTCGAACGAGGTTCAGTCTGTCGCCCACTACACCGACGGCTATTTCGACGGGGTGTACCAATTCTTCTACCATCACAACGGCTCGCTGGCTCGCGAGGAGCGCTACCGCAACGGTCTCCCGGAAGGCGCTGCGAAACATTGGAACCCACAGGGCGTGCTGATCGAAGAAGAGCACTACGCGGATGGATACCGTCACGGCCCGCGCCGGCGCTTTCGCGAAGACGGCTCGCTCGCCTGGGAAGAAACCTACGACCGAGGCAGCCTCCAGGGCAGCCGTCGCACCTACCCGGCACCCACCACCCGCCAGGCAAAGCAACCGACGAGTATGGATTGAATTCGAGAAGGCGGGGGGCGCAGGATACGGCCAGAGATCAAGAGGTTCCTCACGGATTTTCGGGGATCTCGAGGACCCGAAGAGTGAAGACCGGGGGCGCTGCCCCCGACCCCCGGCATTTGACGCTTTGGGCCAGCAGCATGAGAGATCGTCGGCTTGTTTCTTGTGAACGGCACGGATTGCACGTGCGCCGGCGGTGCTGCTGCGGCTAACCGGGAAAGCATCTTTTGACGCCGCGCCGAGTCCCCTTCCGAGATCCCGTAATGAACCCAAAAAAAGCGGGGCCCGTACCGATGGGTGCGGGCCCCGCGATGTGCGCGACTGCAAACGCGAGAAGCTACCTGCCTGCGAGGAAGTTGAGCTCGAAAGGCGAGAGCGGACGGTCGTAAATCTTGACCTCGTCGATAGCGCCGTTGAATGGGTTGCCGCCATCTCCCTGGCAGGCGCCGAAGACCACGGCGGCCTCGGTATCGGTGCCGAAGGAGAAGGCCCCTTCGCCGGTCCTCTCGGCGTTGATGTAGAATCGAGCGGTGGTCCCGTCAAAGGTGGTCGCGACGTGGGTCCATTCACCGATCGGCAGGACGCGGCCGCCGGAAGCGGGTGAACTGCCGTTGCGGGCAAAGCTGACCGCACCGCTGTCGCGATTGGCCTCGATCTGCCACATCATGTCGTCGGTCGCCCAGGAATCGCGTTTGGCGGCCAAGCCCTGATAGTAGCCGCTGAGGCCGTTCCACTGGGCCCAGAGGCAGACCGAAAGCTGCCCGGTATCGGCGGATGGGTTCCACGTGCCCAGATGGACGTACTGATCGCCGAGTCCGTCGAACAGCAGCGCCATGCCAAGGCCTTCGGGGCCATCGACCGCCGTGGGTTCGCCCATCGCGGTGCCATCGTGCCCATTACCCGAATCGTCCAGCACGCCATCTTCGAGCGAGTACGAAGCGACGAGTCCGCTGGCGCCGGGATCGACGGAGCCAGGATGGCCGACGCGGATGGTGTCGACGAAGATCATTCCGGCGCCGCCGGCGGTGGGATTGTCACGATCGCCGATGCCGACGTACATCGTGTCGACCCGGCTCAGATTGACGCCCGCCAGATCGCTGAAGGGGATCCGCCATTCGTTCCAGCCGGCCAGCAGCGTGGCAGCCTCGCCCGCGGGATGCGTCACCGTCGCGACCTTGCCGCCGGCGTCTTCGAGCGCAACGTACAAGGTGTCAGCGGCGTTGCCTTCGGGCTGCTCGACGCCGATCGTCTCGACCGCCCAAGAGCCCGTGACGTTGCCCGTCGTGGCGACGTCGGAGAATTCGGCGCTGCCCAGGACGCCCGCCAGATGGCTGGTCATCGCCAGTCCGACGTAGACGTTGGCGCCCATGGCGATCGTCTGCGGATTCCAGGCCATGGCCGTCCAGTTTTCCCCGTCGGAGGAGAAGTACCCGTGGAAGGCGGTACCGACGCGTTCGATCTTGACCCAGTACGGCGGGCGAAGACCCGTCTGCTGGGTTGTGACCACCGAGGTGTCGCTGACCGCGTCGGCATCAGTCGCCAGGCGGGCTTGATAGCGGCAACCGTTCCCCGGCGTCGCGTAGACCGCCGCGAAGGTCGAACCAGCCTCCAGCGTTTCGCGGATCATCACGCCCGCTTTGGCCCAGGGATCGGTGTTCGCGACGCTCTCGACGCGAGCGACGATCGAGCCGTCGCCGGCGAGCGCTTTGTACGCGAAGCGGAACTCATCCGTCGCGTTCCAGATGTCGGTGCCCGCGGCGCCCATGAGAATCGTCCCCGTGGCCAGCTCGGCAAACGGTCCCGGCTGGCCCTGGAAGTACACGACCAGCGTATCAGCCCCGTTGGCGGCCCAGTCCTGAGGCGAATCGAAGGTCCGCTCGGCCTCGGAGTAGAAGGGCGAAATCGTATTGTCGTATTCCAGCGGCATGGACTGGCGCCCTGTGTTGACGATGCTCCGCTCGGCGAACGGCGCGTCGAAATAGCCGACGATCGATCCAGTCTCGTTCGTCCAGCCATCGAGCCAGGTCTGGAAGATGGTCAGGCCGGCGTCCATGTCATCGGTGTAGGTTTCGAAATCTTCGACCATGGCGTACTCAATCGTCGAGAAGCTCCAGATATCGCCTTCCCAGGAGCTTGGCCCGGCATCGTTGACCTCGTTGACCTTCCAGTAGTAGATCGATCCGAAATCCAGGTCGGTCAGCTCGTACCGGCTCTCCGCCAGCGTATCGACCAGGGCGGCGCCATCGACGACGGCGGCGCGGTCGGTGCTGACGTACAGCTCGTGGGCGGCGGCGTGGCGCCCGTTTCGCCAGTCCAGCGTGACATCGAGGGCGGTGCCCGCCTGTCCGCTGGGCGGTTGAGGCTCGCGCGCCTGCACGGGCAGATACGTGAACTGCACCTCGCTGAGCCCATACTGCGGGATCATGCCCATGTTCCAGTTGGACTTCATCGTCAGTCGGACGTACCTGGCAGCCACCCCGCTCAGGTCGACCGTCGTGTTGGCAACGTAGTCCGGCAGCGCGGTCCCCTGGGCGAGTTCGACGTCACCAAAAACGGTCCACTCGACGCCATCGACGGAATATTCAAGGGTTACATCCTTGAGTCCAAAGCCCAAAATGACCTCGAACTGGCTGTTGTAGTTCCAGACCTGCATGTCATGGAGCTGATAGATTCGGTCGAACTCGTACTGAATCCAGATGGGCATCTCCTCGGCAGGAGAGGCGAGCCACATATCGGTGGCTTCGATGCTGTGCTGGCGGTCGGTGTTCAATCCGGAACCGTTGATCGTGTTGGCCGCGGGTGAATCGACATCGGCCAGCGATGCCGTGGCCTGGATGTTCGTGAGCGGATAGACGTAGGGCTCGACCGTGAAGCTCCAGACCTGTCCTTTGAAGATTGTGTTGTCCGGCGGCGCGTTGACTTCGTCAACTCGCCAGTAGTACGTCTGCTCGAAATCGAGCAGAGCCGGCGGATCGTAGGTCACCGCGCTTTGCCCCTGGCTGACGAGCACGCCCATGGGATTGCTCCGGCTGGCGGCTTCGACGTCGGCGAAATCCGTTCCGAGGTAGATGTCGTGCGCGACCGCGAACTCTCCCGGCAGGAAGCTCAGGATCACGTCCTGCGGCACATCCGTCATCCCATCGGCGGGGACCGGACCCGAACTGGACGTGTAATCGCCCGACATGGCCTTCTGAAGTTCGCCCACCGAGAGGGCGGTGTCGTAGATTCGCGCTTCGTCCAGGATGCCGATCCAGGTTTCGCTGTTGGTGGCCGAGACGCTGCCCACCGAGATGATCGTTTCGTCGGCGGTATCGCGGAAGGTGATGTTCCCGGTGGCAACCTCTTCGGCGTTCACATAGTGCACCACGGCGCCGGCATCCCAGGTGACCGCTACGTGGGCCCACTCGTTCTCGTACGGGACCAGCGCACCGGCGGCGTTGACGGCGGTGTCTCCGTTTCGAAACGCCAGTTGGCCGGCGGGCGTCGCCTCCCAGAACCACTTGACGTAGGTCCTTGGGTCCCAGCCCTGACGCTTGCCGATGATGCCCTGGTGCGTGACGCTGTGACCATTGCCCTCCCAGACGACCCAGGCGGCCAGCGTCATGGCGTTGTTGGCAGCGGTCGGGTCGAGCGCGGTGGTCACGACGCGTTCGCCGGCAGTGTCGAGGCGTATGGCGGTGCCCTTGACGCCGGCGACCCATTCGATACCATTGCTGAGCGTGCCATCGTTGCCGTTGCCGGTGGCATCGATAGCCGCGGTGCCCTGGCCCTCGTCGAAAGGCCAATAGGCCACCAGGGCAGCCCGGGCGCCGGACGCCATCATGCCGACGGCGAGAGCCCCCGCGATAAGGAAAATCGATTTGCGCGACATGTCTGTCCTCCTCTAATTGAACGTGTTGGGCAGTCCCGGCGTGGGTCGGGACGCCCCTTCCCACCCACTCGTGCGTCGCGCATCGCAGCCTTCAGACGGCCTGACCGACGCGCACCCGGACACGGTACCTACAGAGATGCAGATGACTGCCCGACCGGACGCGGCCTTTGACACTGCCCTGGCCGCACCCATCATGCAGCCTCCGAGCCAGAGCGAAAATGAACCGATCACAACTTCTATTATATTGAGTGAGGCCGCCTCTGTCAAACGTCACGGCCGCGTGGTCCGCCAGACGCGGCGTGGGGCAAGCGACGAGACGGGTGCGGGTGTATCAATCCCCGACGCAGTAGAGGTGTTTGCGGCCGCGAAGGAAGAGGCGCCCGGCGGAGATGCCGGGCGAGGCACAGAAGGTCTCGTTCCGCCTGTTGAACGCGATCGGCGAGGTGACGTAGGGACCGCCCAGCACGAATCAGGATTGTCGGCGCTATTACACCCCCGAGGTGTCGGTCTGGATATGAGCAAAACAAGAGAAGGCCGAGTCGGAGGGACTCGGCCTGGTCTTCGTGCAGGGTCGCGGCGGTTACTGGGGCAGAGCCGCTTCCAGGTCGGCGAGGACCTCGGCGGTGACGGTTTCCACATGGAGGTCCCCGAAGATCACCCGGTATTGGCCATCGGCGAGGTTCCATCGCATCAACGGAAGTTCCAGGTCTTGCGGCGTGACGGCATTGCCATGATAGACAGGCTCGGCGCCCTGGGTCGCCAGTACGGTGGGGAACACCCTGAGCGACGTCAGTTTCATCATGCGCTGCTGGCCGATCTGGATCGCGGCTTCCCTCGACCCGGCGGCCTTGAGCTGCTCGCGCCATTGCCGCGCGGCGGGCGTTTCGGCGGTCATGGCGGTCTCGCTGATCTCCTTCACCAGGGCCTGCCAGCTCTCACGGTCGAGCGTGTCGGGATAGCGCCCGGCGAACTCGGCCGCCATGCGCAGCGCCTCGATGAACCCGGCTTCGCCGTAGGACGGCATCTCCATCCCGTCGCTTTCTTCGGCGGTGTAGTCGGCCGGAATCTCGGGCGTGAATTCAGCGCGGTCGACCTGGATGTCCCACTCGTAGCTATCCTGCACGGTGCTGAGCCGGATACCCTCGTGTATCTCCGTGTTCAGCTCGTACCGTAGGGGCAGAGCGGTCTGGACGTCCACCCACAGCCGGGCCGACAGCTTCGAAACCGTGTTGCCCAGGTACGCAGGATCCGTCGTCTCGAATCCCTGGGCTGTTACGCCCTCGATGACCGTCGTACCGAGATCCCGATGCGGGCAGGCGAGCAGCCGTTTGATCATCTCACGGGGATCGTGGCTCTCGAGCTTCAAATCCGCTGTGGTCGCCTCGTCCAGCGCCCGTCGGGCATACTGTTTCTCCGTGGGGTTGATGAAGACGACGCTCTTGTTCTGGGGCAGAAGATACGTCAACAACTGCGTCCTGGCGCCGTCTGCGTCATTGACGCTCGTCCGGTCCGTTTTCATGCCGTACGGATCGGAGACAAGCACGGTGCCTTCGCTTCGGCGTTCGCCTCGCACCGGGTCCTGAACCGTGGTCGTCTCCCGGTAGAAGTAGGCCTGGACCCGTTCGAGACGGGCGACGACATCGGCCA
>CAZTGH010000138.1:0-12173 GCA_964612985.1 uncultured Pirellulales bacterium | reverse complement strand
GGCCTGAAGCCGTATTACGAGGAGCATCATCAGGTCCGTTATACCCTTGAGGCGCTGCGCTCGGCCGTCGAGCTCTCGGCGCGCTATATCGGGGACCGCAAGCTCCCGGACAAGGCGATCGACATTATCGACGAGGTTGGAGCGGCCCAGATGCTGGTGCCGCCCTCCCGGCGCAAAAAAACCATCAGCGTCAAGGATATCGAGGATGTCGTAGCCGCGATTGCCCGGATTCCGCCCAAAAGCGTCAGCAAGAACGACCGGGAGTCCCTGCGCAATCTCGAGCGCGATCTCAAGACCGGGCACGGTCCCCTCTGCGCCGAGTACACGATCCAGAAAGAAGGCGACACGCCGACATTCATGCATCTGATCCGCAACGGTCTGAACGTGCCCGATCGACCCGCCTGGGGCGGCTGGGCGGGGCGGTATAGCCTCAATCCCGAGCTGAATATGTGGTGGTGCGACCAGCGCGATTCTTGGCAGGGGACCACGAATCGCGACAACACGCTCAAGAAATGGGTCGACCACATCCAGAATGACTTCCGGGCCCGCGCCGACTGGTGCGTCGCCAGGACCTATGCCGAAGCCAATCACGAACCGCTGCCGTGCTTGCAGGGGGATCGATCGCAGGAGGTCCTGTTCACAGAGGCGCCGGTGGGCAGGAGTGTGGCGCTCTCGGCGGCGGGCAGCCAGGATCCCGATGGCGACCGCCTGACGTTTCAGTGGATGGTCTACCCCGAAGCGGGCACCTATGCGGGCGAGGTGGCGATCGATGACCCGAGCGGCGCAGCTTGTGCTGTCGCGGTGCCGCCCGACGCTTTGGGCACGACGATCCACGTCATCCTGGTCGTCAGCGACGATGGCGATCCTCCGCTGACCCGCTACCGGCGCATCGTCATCACGGGTGTCGATCGTTCTGCCGTCGCCCCATAGGCGGTGGCGCAGGGGCCCGGGTTGGGCGCACTTGGATCTGCCTCCTGTGGGTTGTCATTCCGAGCGCCAGTCGAGGAACCTGCCCGCGAATGAGCCAGGACCCGGTCGATGGCCGGATCCCTCGATTCCGCGTTGTTCCGCTCGGGGTGACAAATGCAGGCGGCTCCGCGTGGGATGACAAGAGGAAAGAAGCTGGTCGAGATGACAAATGGAGAGTTGGTCGGCCCCAAGAGTGGCGATTGGGAACCGTGGCCCGAATTCGCCACCATTTGCCGGCCGAACCATAGGGGTGGCAGCGGCAAGCGGCGCTTGCCGATGGCGGATCCGGTCGCTATAATGCCCCTGACGGTGTCGGCAAGGGTGAGGAGTCCGAGCATTCTATCGAGCAAACAGGTGATCGATGAGTAGATCTCGCTATGTTGTCTGGGCCTGGGTTTTCGCGACCGCCGCCGTTTTCTGCATGCCGCAATCTGCCTCCGCCAAGCCCGAACTGGTTCTCAAGCTGGGCCACAGCCTGCCGACGACGCACCCGGTGCACAAGGCGATGGTCTTCATGGCCGACCGCGTGAAGGCCAGATCGGAAGGCCGGATGAAGGTGGAGGTCTTTCCCAGCGAGCAACTGGGCACCGAGAAGGAGTGCATCGAGGCCCTCCAACTGGGCTACCTGGCGATGACCAAGACCAGCAGCGCCCCGATGGAAGGGTTCATCCCGAAGATGAAGATCTTCGGCGTCCCGTATCTGTTTCGCGACGCCGAGCATTTCTGGAAGGTGCTCGACGGACCGATCGGTAAGGAACTGCTGCTGGCGGGTGAGTCCAAACGGCTTCGCGGTCTGTGCTACTACGACGCGGGCGCACGCAGCTTCTATACGAAAGATCGCAGGATCGAAACGCCTGCCGACCTGGCGGGCTTGAAGGTCCGCGTGCAGAACAGCATCATGTCGATGAAGATGGTCCAGGCGATGGGCGGCTCGCCCACGCCGATTTCGTTCGGCGAGTTGTATACGGCGCTGGATCAAGGCGTCGTCGACGGGGCCGAAAACAACGCGCCGTCGCTGCGGACCAGCCGGCATTACGAAGTCTGCAAGTATTACATCCTCGATGAGCACACCTGCCTGCCCGACATCGTTGTGATCAGCACCCGCGTCTGGAACCACATGACGCCCGAGCAGCAGACGATTCTCCAGGAGGCGGCCGACGAATCCGTCGTCTACCAGCGCAAGCTCTGGAACGAGGCGGAAGAGGCAGACCTCAAGGTGGTCGAGGAGGCGGGCGTCACCGTGCTCCGACCCGACAAGGCGCCGTTCCGCGCATCGGTCCGCAGTGTCTGGAAGGAATTCGAGGGAACCGAGATCGGCGACCTGATCGACCGAATCCAGGAGGTGCCATGAGTCTCGTCCGAAGGATCAAGACCGTGCTGGACCGTTCGCTGGAGGTGCTCGTGATGATCGTCGTGGCGGTCCTCGTGCTGGACGTGCTCTGGCAGGTCTTCACGCGATTCGTCCTGAAGGACCCGAGCACATGGACCGAAGAGCTGGCGGTCTTCATGCTGATCTGGGTTTCCTTGTTGGGCGCGGCGGTGGCGCTCGGTCGCGGGGCGCATCTGGGCATCGATTACTTCGTCGGCAAGCTGCCCGAACGAACGAGGCTCTACACGGAGGTCTTCGTGTTTTTCTGTGTCTCGGCGTTTTCGCTGCTGGTGATGCTGATCGGCGGCGCCGATCTGGTCCGCAGCACGCTGGAGTTGGGGCAGGAATCGCCTGCGCTGCGCGTCAAGGTCGGCTACGTCTACCTGGCGATCCCGATCAGTGGTTTTTTCCTGACGCTGTATGCGGTGATCGGCCTGGTGGAGAGAATCCAGGGACTGCTTCGGGCGGAACCCATACGCGATGAACCCGTCACCGAGAGCGGCCCGATGATCGACTGATCCGGCCTCGTTGAGATTCCGTCAAGACAGAAGGGGAGATTCTGGTGGATATACCCGTCCTGGTTCTGGTCGTCAGCTTCGTGGTCCTGCTGGTGCTCAACGTGCCGGTCGCGTTCTGCATGGGCATCTCGACGGTCCTGGCCTTCATGACGATGAGCGGCGATTTGCCCGCCTTCGTGGCGGTCGCGCACAAGATCGCCACCGGCATCGACAGCTTCGCGCTGCTGGCGATCCCGTTCTTCATCCTGTCGGGCCAGTTGATGGGCCAGGGGGGCATCGCCCAGCGCCTGATCGACTTCGCCAACACCCTCGTCGGTCGCTTCCGAGGCGGGCTGGCCTTCGTCAACGTCGTCACGTGCATGTTCTTCGGCGCCATCTCGGGCTCGGCCACCGCCGCCATCAGCTCGGTCGGCGGTTTCATGATCCCGCTGATGAACAAGGTGGGTTACGATCGCGACTTCAATGCGTCCGTTACAATCACCGCCGCGACGACGGGGCTGTTGATTCCACCCAGCAATGTGATGATCGTCTACTCCCTTGCCACCGGCGGGGCGGTCTCGATCGCCGCCATCTTCATGGCGGGCTTCCTGCCGGGATTCCTCGTGGGACTTGGCCTGATCGTCGTCAGTGCCATCCTCTCGGTGCGCCACAGCTATGGCAAGGGCGAAACCTTCCCCTTCCGCGAGGGGGTGGTCCGCTTCTTCAAGGCGGTGCCGGCGCTGCTGCTGGTCTTCATCGTCATCGGAGGCATCCTGCTGGGCTGGTTCACGCCCACCGAGGCCTCGGCGGTCGCGGTCCTCTATGCGTTCTTCCTGGCGGTGGTGGTCTACCGCGAGGTCAAGGTCCGCGACCTGCCGCAGATCCTGCTCCAGTGCGGCATCACCACGTCCGTCGTCTTTCTGCTGATCGGCACGAGCATGGCCATGTCATGGGTGCTCGCCAGCGAGAACGTCCCGCAGAATATCAGCGCCTATCTCGTCAGCCTGACCAACAGCAAGGTCCTCCTGCTGCTGATGATCAATGCGATCCTGCTGGTGGTCGGGACGTTCATGGACATGACGCCGGCGATCCTGATCTTTACGCCGATCTTCCTGCCGATCGTCGAGCGGCTGGGGCTGCACCCGCTGCACTTCGGGATCGTCATGATCATGAACCTGTGCATCGGGCTGTGCACCCCGCCGGTGGGGACGTGCTTGTTCCTGGGTTGCGGGATCGCCGAGACGACGGTGACCAAGGTCATGCGGCACATCCTGCCGTTCTTCGGCGCCATGCTGGCAGCCCTGCTGATCTGCACCTTTGTCCCGGAGATATCGCTCTGGATCCCCGAGAAACTCGGCTTCGTCCGCTGAGAGGTTCAAAGTGTGCCCGTCAGAGCCCGCCGAGGGGACTTGGCCGTCGCAAAAGAGGGCTGTCTCTATCGCGACCCAGGTCCTTCACTGCGCTGCGCTCCGTTCAGGATGACAACCTGGAGCGCAGGAACCCTCCCGAGTACGCACCAATAATCAATAATCAATAATCCATTATCAATGAGGCTTCAATTCCGCAGTTGATCTTCGAGCGAATCGAGCCCCATGATGACGTCGTGCATATACACCCGCCTTCCGCTCGGCGTGTCGGTGGCCGCATACGTATGCCCACTGCCCGGATCGACGTACGCGTACCACGTGTACTTCGACAGCCACTCATAGTCCTCGTCGTCGACCTGCGTCTTCAACCCATGGCCCAACGGTATCTCTTTCATGGCTCACCTCCGCTCGCTATGCCGCCATTTCTGTGTGCGTACCAGAACACGATAGAGCACGAGAACACCTTGCTTATGTGCTCTGTTGTTTGCTGCCTCTGCCCTCGGCATCGTCGGTTCTGCGAATGATCTCCTGCGTGAGATGTTTGAAGTCCATATAGCATTTTGACACCGCCGCCGCATGGGCGCCGATCGCGCCATCAGCAGGCGTCAATTTGAAGATGGGTTTTCGTGCATCTTCGGCGAGCGGCATCAGGCTCTGATAGTTCTTGATGAACCCAATTCGGTTGGGTTCTGTCTCCGTGTCTACCCTGTGGCCTTTGTTCCCCAGCACGTACGTTTCATAGACCATAGGTATCTTCTCAACCCACCGCTGATAGGCTTTGACTGGACGGTTCTTGCGTTCAACATGCTGCATGACCACATATCCTGCCGGCTTCATGATGCCCATGGGCATGGGAATATCCAAATCAGGAGGTTTTGCTTGCAGCCGCTGTCGCCAGTTCGCTCGCCACGTCAGGAGGGTGGGCCCCAGGTTCCTTAGACCTTGCAGCGAGAACAGGCCGGGAGCCAGGGGCATCACGACGTGGTCCGACGCAATGAGAGACGCTCGGTTGATTGCACCAAGATTCGGCCCGACATCCATGAGTACGATATCCGCGTCGATTCTCTCGGCAGCATGGTGAATGATACGGTAGAACGCCGTTATGACGCGGAAGGCTGCTTTGTCACCATCCAGACAACGAGGCCAACTGTCAGAGAGCTTGTCCTCGAATTGAGAAAGGCCCAGGTCTCCAGGTAGAAGATAGATTCCGGGATGTACATGTTGCAGCGGCGCCTCCGCTATGTCGCCCACTCCATCAATGATCGGGGAAATACACGAGAGGATACTGCTATTGGCTCCCTCTTCGGGCCACAGCATCGCTTGGCGGTCCTCCTCGATGAACATTGTGGTCAGATTGGCCTGAGGGTCGAGGTCGACAGTTAGAACACGCTGGCCAAGCTCTGCGCACATCCACGCGACATGATAGACCAGTGTGGTCTTGCCAACGCCGCCTTTGTTATTGAAGAAGGTGATTGTCCTCATCGTGGCGTCTCTCTGATCGTTGCGAGGAAAAATGCCGGTTCATCGATGTGAAAATCTGCCGGCGGATTCCCGTTGTGGCTCAAGAATCTCTGGGTCCGGGCAATGCCTCGGCCGAAGGTGTTAACGTAGCCAAGCGTTTTCATGGCTTCAGCTATCTTGGGATTCCGGTAGTCGTTCTGATCTGGGAATGTCTCCGGTGTGGCCGCCCCGTATAGGCCTCCCGGATTCTGTATCTCAATACGATCACTGAACCAATAGAATCGTACTGCGGCGTTCGATTCATAGTCACGGTGCATCACAGCATTCATGAGAAGTTCTCGGATCGCGAGCATTGGGTACGGCGTGCGGACGTCTTCTTTCAGCGGTGATACCGACTCCGGCCTGGATGGAAACAACGTTTTCAAGAAACTATCGAGCTCTCGAAGCACCGTGATCAGGTCACCTTCAAAACGTCGTTCATCCATCACATCGCTATCCAGTGCATCACACTCATATCGCACGTACTGGATCGCCGCTCCAGGAAACCAACGGAGAGGATCCTGCGCAAACAGAATGGCCCCGGCATTCGTTGCGCATCTCTCATCCGGATACCAAAACCCCAAAGATGCCATCTGCTGCAACATATCACGGTTGTTCTCTTCAACGAGTTCGGGAGCGACGGCGGCCTTCAGATAGGTCAATTGAAACAGGTCGAGCACAAGGTCCTCACTGCCGCAGTCTCTACAGGGTCTCACGTCAAACGTACGAGCGCGATGGGTGCGCCTCTCGGTTAGAATCCGTTCCTCCTGTTCGTTGGCGATCGCCTTGCGGGGACCTCTGCGGATGTACACACGTCCGCGATAGCGAACCGGGGGCATGTCGGAGGGGTGCACCTCGACGACGGCCAGATCGCCTTCAGGGAACGAGATCTTCTGCACCGCCAGGGACGGGAGCGGAACGATTTGTCCCGAATCGGCATAGCTGGACAGCATCTGCAGTAGCCTATCGGTTACCTCTACGCCTGCAATACTCCCATCGCTGTCTCTTGCGCCAATGATCAGATAGCCAGGGCAGTCGTTCCCTGGCATGTCATTGGCAAACGCGCATATGGCCTCGCAGAACTTGTTTGTGTCTGTCGCGGATGTGGTTCGTTCGATCCGGTCCGACTCCAGGTCGGCCAGCAGTTTTCTCAGCTCCCGGTTGTTGATCATCGTGGTCCCGATCTTCCTAATTCAGCACGTTCTAGCCGCAATGGATCCCAGCAGGAGGTCATACTGCCCGTAATCCCATCGGTTGTCAATACCGCAGGTTTACCTGGCGACAGTAGAAAACAAGAGAGGCCGTCGCGGGAGGGCGACGGCCTCTGGGGCGCTAACGAGTTGGTTGGACTCGGCGGCTACCGGACGGGGGCGCGGAAGAGGGTGATGCTCAGGGGTTTGATCGTGACCGCGCCGGTCAGGTCGGTGGGATCGGCGGTGGCGATATCGACGTTGCGGGGTTCACCCGGCTGGTTGTAGGCCAGGGGATCGTCGCCCGCGATCATCCAGGTCTGGGCGGTGCCCGTCGGCTCGACGTCGTTGAGATCAAGCTCGAGCTGATACGTATCCCAGGTCGGGTTCACGACGCCGATCGTCACCGCCTTGCCGTCCTCGGTCAGGGCCGCGGAGACGTCCAGCGGAGGTGCTTCATGCCGGACCGCCAGCGGCACCGTACCGAAGTGCTTGCGGTAGAGCATCAGAGGCAGACCCGTCGAATCGAAATCGGCCGCGGTCTTGGTCGTCTTGATGCAGCCGATCACGTTGACCGTCTGGGCGTAGTTGGCCAGGTAGATGATATCTGTATTGCGGAAGTACTCGTGCAGCCCGGCCGCAATGCCCAGCGCGTCCTTGAGAAAGTACCGCGTGCCCAGTTCGCCAAAGACGTGCGGGCCGTACCAGTAGTTCCACTCGGTCATGGCAATGCGGATGTCTTTGCCTTCCAGCGAAGGCAGTTCCTCCCGGTATTGGCGATGGGCGTCGGCCTTGGCCTTGATCGCCTCGGGAATCTGCCGCACGTGTTCGCTGATGTCGTCCTTGGTCTGTCGATAGAAGTGTTCGCTGATCAAGTCCATGTGATCGGCGCAATGGGTCAGCATGCCCTTCGACCACCGGCCGTCCCGTCCGATGTCGCCCGAGCCGACGGTCTTGATGGTCGGATCGACCTCGCGCATCTTCTGCTCGACCCAGTTGTGTTTGAGTACGTAATGGTTCAGCGACATGTAGCCGAGCTGCCAATTGCCCCACATCTCATTGCCGACGCACCACCACGTGACGCCGTAGGGTTTGCGGTTGCCATTCTTGGCACGCCACTTGCCCATGAGCGTATCGGCCGGGCCGTTGGCATATTCGACTTGGGCGGCCGCCGAATAGGCATCGCCAAAACCGGTGTTGACCGTGATCATCGGCTCGGTGTCGATCAGTTGGCAGAAGCGAATGAACTCGTCCATACCCATATCGTTGGTCTCGATGCCGGTCCAGGCGGGATTGGTGCGGGTCGGCCGCTTGTCGCGGTCGCCCAGCCCGTCGCGCCAGTCGTAGCCGCTGACGAAATTGCCGCCGGGCCAGCGATAGACCGGGGCATCGAGCTGCTTGAGCAATTCGAGCGTATCTTTGCGGAAGCCTTCGACATTGTCGGCGGGCATCAGCGAGACGCAGCCGATCTTCAGCGTGCCCTCGCCCGAGGCGACGATCTCCACCTTACCGTTATCCGTGCCCTTGCCCGCGGTGAACTTCAGCGGGTACTTCGTGTATTTGCCCCTGACGCGCTTGATCGTGGTGGTGTCGCGCTGGTCGCCGTCGCCCCAGGCGAGGCGGACTTCGACGGGACCGACCTTGCCATCGGCGGCCAGGTAAATGTAGCCGGTATACTTCTTGCCCTCGACCAGGCCCAGCTCCTCCTGATAGATCCCCACATCCTGGTCGCCCGCCACGGCAATGTGAGGCGTGTGGTCCCCCACAAACGCATCTTCCTCGACCATCTTCACCGCCCCGTCCGGACCGATCACCTTCCAGGGCGAGGCGGCCAGGACGCGGGCTTGGGCGCGCGTGAGCCTCCAGATGTTGCCCTCGGCCGGGACGGGAAAGTAGAACTTGCGGTCTTCGAGCATCTCCGCCCAGATACCGCCGTAGATGCAGCGGCCCAGGTGCTCGATGAACTGCCCATAGATATACGGGCTGATCGGGTCCGCCTGGTTGGCGGCGTCGATGGCAATGACGGCTTCGATGGTCTTGGAAGCCGGCGGCGCGTCCTGCGCGCCGACGGCGGCACTGACGCTCAGCAGCAGGCACACGCCAATCAACAAGAGGTTGCGGAAGGGGGCGAGAAAACGCATGATGGTCTCCTTTCAAAACAGTGACACCTATGGATGAAAACCTTCCTGTTGGGACATCAAGATACCGAGTCGATACAGACAAATGCAAGACTTCTTCGCGCGAGAATGCGATAAAACGCTTTTCACCAGCCGCGCGCCGAGGCATAATTGACACCCAAGGCATGGGCGGGCGCGCCCGTTTCGCCCGATTGCGATTTTCGAAACGCCAAAATGCGAAAAAGGATGGACAATGACCCCATCTCAGGTACGGATTTGGAGTGGATCAAGTATGAAAAATAGACACCCGAATGGAACGGCCCCGTGGACGGTGACGCTGGTGGTTCTTGCCATGGTGGCAGGATGCGGCAAGCAAAAGCCGACAGCGGAATCGGAGTACGTCGGATCGTGGGCCCAGGTGCCCGACATCGTTGCCCGACTCAGCGAGCCGAACCTCCCGGCCCGCGAGTTCAACGTCACCGAGTACGGCGCCGCGGGCGACGGGCAGACCAACTGCTATGAGGCGTTCACGTCGGCGGTGGCCGCCTGCGAGGCCGCCGGTGGCGGACGCGTCCTGGTTCCCGCCGGTACGTATTTCGTTCAGGGCCCCATCCATTTCGCCAGCAACATGGATCTGCACCTGGCCGAAGGCGCCCACGTCAAATTCGGCGGCAAGTACGACGACTATCTGCCCCTGGCGATGACAAGATGGAAAGGCACCCGCGTGTACAACTACTCGCCCTTCATCTACGCCTATCGCAAACACAACGTTTCGCTGACCGGGACCGGCACGCTCGACGGCCAGGCCAAGGACACCTGGGCTACGTGGACCGACAAAGAGAAGGCCGGTGCCGAGACGGCCCTGCGGATGAACGAGGAAGGCAGCTCCGTGATCGACCGCTTCCTTGGGGACGGGCATTTCCTGCGGCCCAGCATGATCCAGTTCCTCGGCTGCGAGAACGTCCTGGTCGAGGGCGTCAGGATCGTCGATTCGCCGTTCTGGTGCCTCCACCCGGTCTTCTCCAGGCGGATGACGATTCGCGACGTTCGATTCGATACGCAGAATCCCGACAACGACGCGATCGTTCTGGACTCCTGCGAGGATGTCAACGTGCACGAGTTGGACTTCAACAACCGTGGGGCGGGTGTGGTCGTGTATTCGGGTACTGGTCGCGAGGGTCGCGAACTGGCCCGGGCGAGCCGCAACGTCTACATCCACGACTGTACCTTCGACGACGAATCGGGTGTGACCATCGGCGCCCAGACCGCGGGCGGCGTCTACAACGTCTTCGTGGAGGATTGCCGGACGCCGCAGGGGCTGCTGGCAGCCCTGGCGATTCCTGAAGATTCGGCGCGGGAAGGGGAGATCGTGCACGTACGCCTTCGCGACGGCGCAGACGCGGCGCAAGACCCGAACGCACCGAACCAGACACCGGACGTGTACGCCGGACCCGATGTCCAACTGAATGAGCAGGGTGGAACGGTGACCTTGAGCGGCTCGGTGGCTGACGACGACAAACCCTCGGGCGAATTGACCTATGCCTGGTCGGTGATCCAGGGGCAGGCCGACGCGGTGAAGCTCACCGCACCGACCAGTCTCAAGACGGAGGCGACCTTCTCCCAGCCCGGCGTCTACGTTCTCCAACTTGAAGCCAGTGATGGCCATACCACGGGACGCCACTTCCTGATTGTCAAGGTGGGCGAACAGCCCGAAGGCATGGAAGCGGTGACCCGGCCCGTCTTTTCCATCCAACACAACAGGTGAATGGCGTGCATGGTCTCAATGGCTTCTTGGTCCGGACGATCCTGAGAGCGTGACAATCGAGATTCGATAAGCGCGCAAGCACGGAGGTGGTACGACATGACAACGTCGCGTAGAGAGTTTCTCAAGACGACGGCGATCGCGGCTCTGGCAGGATCCACGAGTTCGCTCCGGGCCGGTGAACGATCGGGATTCGCGCTGAGCGTCAAACGCCTGAGGTTGAAGCACACCTGGACGATCGCGCGGAATTCCAGCGACTACAAGGACAACGTGTTCGTGCGGATCGAGCGCGATGGCGCCGTCGGCTGGGGCGAGGCGGCGCCGAACGTCCGTTATGGCGAAAGCGCCGAGAAGACCCTGGCGGTTCTGGAACGGACGAGACCTCTGCTCGAAGCAGGCGACTGGTTCCAGTACGTGGACCTGCGCCGCCAGTGGGAAACGCTGACGAAAGACCAGACGTGCGCCGGCGCTGCACTCGACATGGCGGTCCTCGACTGGGTCAGTCGCAAGCTCGATGTGCCGCTTTGGCGCATGCTGGGTCTGGATAAGAGCAAGGCGCCGGTGACGACGTTCTCCATCGGCATCGACACGCCGGAGGTGGTCAAGCAGAAGGTGCGCGAGGCGGCGGGCTTTCCCGTCCTCAAGATCAAGGTCGGCCGCGAGAACGACGCCGAGATCCTAAAGGCGGTGCGCGAGGTTACAGACGTGCCGCTCCGCGTTGACGCCAACGAGGGGTGGCGCGACAAACAGACCGCCCTCGACAGGATTCGCTGGCTTCAGGACCTGGGCGTCGAATTGATCGAGCAGCCCATGCCCGCCGCCATGCTCGACGAAACCGCCTGGCTGCGCGACCGCGTCGATATCCCCATCCTCGCCGACGAAGCGGTCAAGCGCGCCGGGGACATCCCGAAGCTCGCCCAGGCCTACGACGGGATCAACATCAAACTGATGAAAGCCGGCGGCATCCAGGAAGCCCTCCGCATGATCCATATCGCCCGCGCCCTGGGTATGAAGATCATGCTGGGCTGTATGATCGCCAGTTCCGTCTCCATCACCGCCGCCGCCCATCTGAGCCCGCTGATCGACTACGCCGACCTCGACGGCAACCTCCTGATCGCCAACGACCCCTTCACCGGCGTCACCGTCGACCACGGCCGCCTCCTCCTTCCCGACCGCCCCGGCCTCGGCGTCACCGAACGCCGAACGTGACGTCCCATTCGTCCGCCCTGATTCACCATCCTCGATGGGTAGGGGCGAGGCATGCCTCGCCCTGACTCTCCTGGGCATGGCCGGAATATGGTAGCACTTGTGTCGGCCGTATCCACTTTGTCATTCCGATTGAAGCGAAGCGGAATGGAGAGCTTGTCCTGAGCGAAGTCGAACGGAAATCTGGCACCGAATG
>CAZTGH010000137.1:8603-12175 GCA_964612985.1 uncultured Pirellulales bacterium | reverse complement strand
CCGCTCGACCACTCTCACGTCACACCCAGCCCTCCAGAGACCTTCCAGAGGCTTGCACTGCGAGCCGTTATGTCCGAAGATGGCCCGCAGGATGGATCACCGCGTAGAGTTTGGAGCACCACACGATGAACTATGGGCGAACGCTGATACTTCTATCGATTCTCAGTCTCACCTGCACTGCCGTGGGCGCGCCGGAGGGAGCCAGGATGCCCGCGATCGAGGGCCCCTGGTGGCAGGTGGCGGGCAATCCGACCGATCACAAGTACGCAACCGAGAAGCAGGAACCCGTCGATTTCGCCGTCTGGCAGGCGGCCGACGGGACCTGGCAACTGTGGTCGTGCATCCGCAAGAGCACTGCGGGCGGCGAAGCGGGCATGACACGTTTCTTCTACCGGTGGGAGGGACAGAAGCTGACGGATGTCGACTGGCAGCCGATGGGGGTAGCGATGGAGGCCGATCCGTCGCTGGGTGAGACGCCCGGCGGGCTCCAGGCGCCGCACGTGGTCAAGGTTGATAAGACCTATCACATGTTCTACGGAGACTGGGTGCATATCTGCCACGCCACCAGCACCGACGGCAAGACGTTCACCCGCGTGATCCAGGCGAACGGCAAGACGGGGCTGTTCAGCGAGGGACCCGACGCCAACACTCGCGATATCATGATGCTCCGGCACGATGGCCTCTGGTATGGATACTACACCTGTCACCCGAGCCGCCAGGGGATGGTCTGCGTTCGCACGACGGAGGATTTCCGAAACTGGAGTGATTCGACGGTTGCAGCATTCGGAGGGCAGGCGGGCACGACGTTCTATTCGGCGGAGTGTCCGCACGTCATCGAGCCGGCGCCGGGGCAGTTCTATCTGCTGCGGACGCAGTCCTACGGCCAGCCCAGGACGAGCGTCTATTTCTCCACGGACCCCAAGATGTTCGGCATCAATCAGGACAGCAGGCACCTGCTGGGAACGCTTCCCGTCTCGGCGCCCGAGGTCATCCGTCACGAGGGTCGGTACTACATCGCGGCGCTCAACGAAGGGACACTGGACGGCATCCGCATCGCCAGGCTCCGATTTCATTGATTATTGATGATTGACGACTGGGGGCCTTGTTTGCGGCACGCTGCGCGGCAGCGCTGACGAAGTCGAGCCAGTCGGTCCACGCCTGTTTGTAGACATCGCCTGAGGTGAGGAAACCATCGTTGTGTCCGCCCTGGATTTCCGCGAAACGTTTGGGCTCGGGTATCGTAGCGGAAGCGGGCAAAGAGGCGCACCGGCATGCAGGGATCCATGCGGGCGCCCATGTCGGGATAAGACGTGAACGAGCTTTCGACGCCCAGGGTACGGGCTTCGACCTGACCGGCCAGATGGGCGGCGATGCTGCCGCCGAGCGAGCGACCGAACAGGACGATCCGAGTTGATGACCAAGAGTATTGAAATTGCCGCTCCGATTGAGGTATTATTCGCAATCTGGCGTGCAGGAGTAACGATCATGAGGTTGAATGGGAAATCCAGGCCAATAGCGTCGAAGCGGCCAAGCAAGTCTGCGTTCCTGCCGGCGCGTAGGGCAAGGAGAGCAACCTGCACACGGGTGGGCAAATCCCGGAAGCCTCTCAACAAGACGGCCCGGGCGCACGGGCCCCACGCCACTCTCCAGGACTGGCTTTCCCCTTGAATCCGGTCTTGTTGGTGGGATATGATTGCCACAATCGATCTGGGGCTGAGTTCCCGATCAATCTCGCTGAGGTCTGCAAGGTGAACGATTGTCACAAAGCATGGTCCACGATCGAGAAGAGAGTCTTCGATGCCTCGGAACCCCCGATGAAAGAGAAGAGCGACAGCGATTACTGGTTTGAGGTGCTCGAATCCAATGCCGAGCAGAACAGCAGGATCGCTAGTCAGGCTGGGGAGGCTTATCCCCGCCTTCGCCCATTGTTTCTCCGTGTCTTCCGGTGGGTATTCCGACTGTGGTCGGGTCTGCACGCCGTAGGCTTGGAGAACCTCCCCGCGAGCCAGCCTTACATTCTGGCCGTCAATCACGAGTGCCATCTGGACAATCTGTTCGTGGCCTGTTTGCTCCCCGAGGACATCCAGCAGAAGATGGTGGTCTTGAGCAAAAAGGAACACTTCGCCCACTGGGTGACACGGTTCGTGGCGCGGCTCTGCCATGGCATCCCGGTGGATCGCGCGCAGATCTCGGCCGGAGCGCTGGGGATCTGCTTTCAGGTGCTCGAACAAGGAGGCGTGCTCCTGATTCACCCGGAGGGCACGCGAAGTCCGGACGGCCGACTCCAACCCTTCAGAAAAGGGGTGGCAATCCTGGCCCGTTATGCCGCCTGCCCCATCGTCCCGGTTCATGTCGAGGGTGGGTATGAGTTCTGGCCCAAGCATTCCTTCTTCCCCCGCCGCCGACGGCGAATCCGGGTTTCGATTGGTTCGCCGATCTCCCCGCAAACGATTGGCGCCCGAACCATCAAGGATCTGACGCAGCAGCTGATGGCGAGTATCGCCGCACTGGAAAACGAGAGGGTCAGATGAGTCCATCCCAGCGAGCAACGCTGACGACCCCGGTCGCCGCGATCTTCGATGTGGACGGCACCTTGGTGCGAGGCAACGCGATTGACTACTATCTCTTCTTCGTCAGACATCTCTCCAATCCGGTGCAGAGACTCCTCAAGCATCTGGCGGTGCCGATGTGGGGACCCTACTGGCTTCTGCTCGACCGCATCGACCGGCGCCGATTCAACCGGAGCTTCTATCGGCAGTATCGCGGGTTCTCGGTCGCAACGATGCGAGACCTCGCCGAGGCCTGCTTTCAGGATGTCTTCGTGCCGCGGCTGATTCCTGAAACGCTGCGCCGCGCCGAGCAGCATCGCGCCCGAGGGGACCGAATCCTGCTGGTCAGCGGGACGCTGGATTTCATCCTGGCGCCCCTGGCGGAATTCCTCGGGGCCGAGGCCGTCCTGAGCCCGAGCCTCGCGCACGAAGACGGAATCTATCAGGGCCGGATCGCCGGAAAGAACGTCGTGGGCAGTACGAAAGTCGAGGTCGTCACTGACTACGCACGGACAGAGGGCATCGATCTGTCCAGGAGCTACGCCTACGGCGATTCGCTCTCAGACGTTTCCTTGCTGAGCCAAGTGGGACGCGCGATCGTCGTCGATCCGGGCAAGAAACTCCTCAACATGGCCGACCGGCTCGGTTGGGAGAAGATCATTTCAGCGTAAGAGCACCCAGGCTCGGATTCGCAGTCCACGTAAGTCCTACACACCCCACCGCAACTTGCCACGTCATCGGTTGATCCGATCCTTTGCGCGCCGCTCAGCGTCTGCTGGAATGGACGCGAATGATTGCCGGTAAAGAGCAACACCAACCCGACACTTATGTAAACCGCCACCAACGCAGCGGGCAAGTACGATAGCACCCAACCCGTGCAAATCCCTCGTCTTTCACCGTCGGTCGCGCCGCCAGTGACGGGCAACGGACGCCGATTTTAGTTGCCGATCCGCGTCCCAACAAGCTACAATCGCCCCGTGATTACGAGAAGACAACCATCCACAGTCTCCATCGGCTCGGTGG
>CAZTGH010000137.1:1048-8593 GCA_964612985.1 uncultured Pirellulales bacterium | reverse complement strand
CGTCGGCCCCCGTTGTCGTTCAATCGATGACGAAGGTCCCGACGACCGATGTGGCGCGCTGCGTCCGGCAGGTTCGGCAGCTCGTCGCCGCCGGGTGCGGTCTGGTGCGCATCGCGGTGCCCCGTCGGGCGGATACCGAGGCGTTCGCACAGATCGTGCAGAAGGTGAAGGTTCCGCTGATCGCGGACGTGCACTTCAGCGCCGATCGCGCCGTCGAGGCGATCGAAGCCGGCGCCGCCAAGATCCGCCTGAACCCGGGCAATATCAAGAAACGCGAGGACATCTTCCGCATCATCGACGCCGCCAGGATGCACCGCGTTGCCATGCGGATCGGCGTCAACGAAGCCAGCATCCGCGATCTGAAGAAGACCCCCGTCCCGCCCGAGAAACGGACGGCCCTGATGCTCGACGAGATGCGCAGCTACATCGAGCTGTTCGAGAGTCGCGGCTTCGATCAGATCGTGCTCAGCGCCAAGAGCAGCGATGCGCTGCGGACCATCGAGGTCAACCGGGCGATCGCCGAGAGCTTCCGCTATCCGATGCACCTGGGCCTGACGCACGCGGGTCTGCCCGCTGATGCGAGCGTCCCGTCGGCGGTCGCCTTGGGGACGCTGCTGGCCGAGGGCATCGGCGATACGATCCGCATCAGCGCCGCCGGCGATCCGGTCGTCGAGACCAAGATCGCCAACCACATCCTCATCTCGCTGGGTTTGCTCGAACGGACACGACCCGAGCTGATCGTCTGTCCCACCTGTGGACGCACCGAGATCGATATCGTCAAACTGGCCAGGCGGGTCGATAAGGCGCTGGCCAAGGTCAAGAAGCCCTGCCGCGTCGCGGTGATGGGGTGCATCGTCAACGGCCCGGGCGAAGCGGCCGACGCCGACGTCGCAGTCTGCGCGGGTCGCGAGAAAGCTGCTGTCTATCTCCATGGGCAGAAGATCGCCACCGTCCCCGAAACAGAAATCATCTCCCGTCTCCTGGCTGCCATCGATACTCTGTAGGGCGACGCATGCGTCGCCCCTACCGTTTCTGCGGCGGATCGTTCAGCAGTAACGAATCGCGCGTATCGGCCGGCTGGCTTTCGTACGGCTCCGGCGGCGTCCCCCGCGCCTTATCCTTGCCATCCCACGACGTATAGATGTTGTCGTCCTCCAATCCGCAGAAGGCCCGTCGCCTTGCCCAGTTCCATCAAGTTCGCACCACAGAGACGCCGCACCTCGTGTCTTCGTTCCCGCTGATAGGCGGGCCAGATGACGCCGACCAGAAGCAGCAGCGCGAGGATAACAACCAAAATGGTCAGAACATCGGAAAAGGTGAATCCGCCGGCTGGATACCTGATTGGGGGTTGCCTCTTCGCTCTGGTCCATTTCATGAACGCTCTCCCAAGGGTCTCACGACAGAACGGTCACAACGCGCGCCAAGTGCCGACGCAGTGTCACCAAGGGCGATTGTACCAAGCCAAGGCTCGGAGAGGAAGCGAGAAGAAGAAAGCGGAGAGGGGCACCTTCGGCCCCTCTCCGGGATGTGCGGGGGTTATGCTTTGCGGTATTCGGGTTCGGGGCTCGTTCGGGCGGATTCCACTGCGACGATGCCGTTGGTGTGGCCGTTGCGGGCGCCGTTGGCGGCTTTGGCTCTGGCCGCCTGAAGTCCGAGACGGTCTTCGGCAGCCTTGAGGATCGCTTCGAGCATCTCGGAGTAGGAGATGCCGGCGATCTTGGACATCTTGGCGAGGTGCCCATCCCAGCACCAGCCGGGATTCGGGTTGACTTCGAGCAGCTTGGGCGTGCCCTGGGCGTCGAGCCGCCAGTCGAACCGGCAGTAGTCGCGGCACTCGAGGCGCTCGAACAGCTTCAGGCAGCACTCGACGACGAGCTTCTCAGCCGCCTCAGGAAGCTGCGCAGGGATCGACTTGATCTGCCAGTACGGCGAATCCGGCTGCCATTTCGCCTCGTAGCCACACAGCTTCGGCAGATCGGGCGGCAGCATCGAGTAATCTTCCTCGATGATCGGCAGCACCGTGTACGATTCGGGCGGATTGCCGATGATCCCGACGGTGAAGTCCTTGCCCGTCAGGAACTCCTCGACGAGGATGGGCTTTTCGTAGCCGAACTTCTCGCGAATCTCGGTGATCGCGTTGACCAGCTCTTCGACGGTGTTGGTCACGCTGCGCTGGGTGATGCCGAAACTGGAATCGCCGAAGTTGGGCTTGCAGATCACCGGGAACGCGAACGACAGCTCGAACGTGCTGTCCTCGGCCTTGATGAAGAAGCCTTCGGGCACCGGGACCTGCATTTCCTGGGCAACGCCGCGAACCAGCGATTTGTCGTAGCAGAACGCCAGGCACTGGGGACCGCCCCCAGTGTACGGGATGCCCAGCACCTCCAGCAGGCTCGGCACGTGCAGTTCCTTGCGCGGGTCGTTGCCGAACCCCTCGTCGCAGAGGTTGAAGACGAAATCGGTTTTGCCGACGAGCTTGCGCAGGTCATCAATCAGCGTGTCGTGATTGTTCAGGTAGTTGTAACGATAGGCGTCCAGCTCGCGCAGGGCGCTCTTGAGCTGGTCGATCGTGTAGAAATCATCGTCGTCGAAGACGCAGAGCGGCTTGAGCGGATCGGGTTTGCTCGGGTCGCCGAACAGCACGGTCACGGTCTTGAACTCTTTCTTGCGTTTCCGCGGCGTCCACTCCTTCCGCACGGACCCGGTGACCATGATGCGTTTCTCCATCATGCCCAGGTCCTGGTTGCGCTGGGAGTCGCCGGAGATCTGTCCGTGGACGATCACGTCGGAGAAGCCCGCTTTGGTGAGCAGTTCCTGGATGCCCTTGCGGCTGTAGAGCCGCTCGGCATAGAACTGGTCGGCCACCACGCCCTTCTCGACGTGGGTTACTACTTCGCGCGAGATCAGCCTCTGCTTGTCCAGCGACAGCGATCGCTCCCGACAGACGAAATAGTTCTTGTCGATCCATTCCCACGAGCGGGGCTGGAACTTGCGCCGCAGGTATTCCCCGTCGGCGACGTCGATCAGGAGCCGGCCCCAGGGCTTGAGCACCCGGCGGACCTCCTTCAGGACGCGCATGTCGTCTTCGATCGTCTCGAAGTACCCGAAGCTGTTGCCCAGGATCGTCACCACGTCGAAGGTGTCCGTCGCGTAGGGCAGCTTGCGGGCGTCTCCCTCTTTGAATTTGACGTTCAGCCCCTCCTTCTTGGCCTGGCCCCGCGCCCGCTGGATGAGGTAGTGCGAGCGGTCGAGCCCCTCGACGTTGGCGAAGCCGCGCCGGGCCAGCTCGAGCACGTCGGGCCCCTGGCCGCAGCAGACGTCGAGAATCCGCTGATCTTTCTCAAGCTTGAGAATCTCGCAGAACGCGTCGACCTCCTTGGCGGTCACCTGAAGGTCGTCCACCACGTCGCCGTCGGTCTTGAGATACGTCGAGTTGAAGATCTGACGCCACCATTCGGAGTTGACGTGCTCCTCGAGGTTGGGGACCGGTCCCAGGGACTTGGTCCCGCTGGAAATCGTTTTGCCCTTGTCGGGCGGTTTCGGATTCGCTGATCCAGGTCTTGCTTCCATCGTTTGTTCGTTCCTTTACAGGTCGTCTGCCTCATGCAGAAGGTTTGGGACGGTTGGGTGCATTCGAGAGACTCTGCCGGCACCCTTCGGCAAGTGGGAGGTGATATCTTCAATCAAAATAGCAGCAACGCCCGACCGGTGGAATATGCTACGGCGCGTTTTCTACCCTCTGCGAAAAAAAAGTTCTATGGCATGGGCCGTAAGGGCGAATAATCATTCGCCCCTGCGATGAATCACGATCTGCCCGTTACGCGTCGCCGAGCAGGTCGGGGCGGTGTTGGCGGGTGCGTTCGAGGGCCTGGTCGCGGCGCCATTGGGCGATCTTGCCGTGGTCGCCCGAGAGCAGGATGTCGGGGACTTTCATGCCGCGAAAGACCTCGGGACGCGTGTACTGCGGATACTCCAGCAGGCCGTTGCTGAACGAGTCGTCCCGGGCAGAATCCTCGTCACCGAGGGCGCCGGGCAGCAGCCTGACGACCGCGTCGATCACCACCATTGCCGCCAGCTCGCCTCCGTTGAGAACGTAGTCGCCGATGGAAATCTGTTCGGCGCCGAGGCCGATGCGGATGCGCTCGTCGAAGCCCTCGTATCGACCGGCGATGAGGATCAGCCTGTCCTGTTCGCTGAGCTCGGCGGCCTTGGCTTGGCGGAACGGCACGCCCTGCGGGGTCAGAAGGATCACGCGGGCGGGCTGGGGAGAGAGGGACTGGACGTGCTCGAAACAGTCGAAGACGGGGCCCGGCATCATGACCATGCCGGGACCCCCGCCGTACGGTTTGTCATCAACTTTGCGGTACTCGCCGATCGCAAAGTCGCGGATGTTCGTCAGAGCGATCTCGACGAGGCCCTGCTCCTGCGCCCGTTTGACGATCGAGTAGCTCAGGGGCGACTCGAACATCTCCGGAAAGAGCGTGAGGACGTCGATTCGCATGGCCACGAGTCGGCTACTCGCCGCCTTCTTTGGCCTCGCCCTCGGCAGCGGCGGCTTCTTCAGCGGCCTTGGCAGCTTCAGCTTCCGCCTTCGCTTTGGCTTCTGCCTCGGCCTTGGCCTTGGCTTCGGCAGCCTTGGCAGCTTCGGCTTTGGCTTTGGCTTCCGCCTCCTTGGCCTCGGCCTCCGCCTTCGCCTTCCTCTCGGCTATGATCCGCTCGGTGGCGGTAAACAGCTTGCCCTTGGTGCGGGCGATCGCCTTGGCCTTGGCCCGACGGGCGGCCTTCTCCTCTGCGTATTTCGTCTTGATCCCCTGGCGAAGCAAAACCTGCGCCACGGTGTCGCTGGGCACGGCGCCCTGACTGAGCCAGAACTCGACGCGCTCGCGATTCAGGACCAGTTGCTTGGCGGCGTCTTTCTCCAGCGGGTCGTAGTGCCCGAGTTTCTCCAGAATCCGACCGTCACGAGGCGATCTCGATTCCATCGCGTTGATACGGAAAAACGGTCGATGCCGTCGGCCCATGCGGGTCATTCTCAGTTTCACTGCCATGGTGTTCCTTTCGCGGATAGCGTATGTCAAATTTCCGCGACCGGCCCTGTGCCGGTCACGAAACGCGTTTACAGGTCAGGCTATACCCGTTGATGAAGATGGCGAAATTCGCCGGATCGACCCGGGCGTCCTCGGCAATCTTCTCCACCTGCTCGTCCGAGAGCTTCTCGGCGTCGCGCTTCTCGGAGGCGGTCATGATCGCCACCGCCCGACGAAGCTCCTTCAACTCCGCAGCCGTCGGAGCCGCCAACATGGCCAGCTCGCTCGTGCCCTCCATGTCCTGGAACTGGCCGCGAAACCTGCTACCATACTCGTTTTCGCTGAAACGAGCAACCTCTTCGAGGTATTCTTCCAGAGATATTTTCGCCTTTGCGGCCAATCTCGAGTCCTTTGGTATAATCGTCCCCGGATCCGTGGCACCCGGTCAAGACGACTTGACCAGAGGTTTCGGGGCGTCGACGAGTCCCGCCGGCCGCTGATTCCGCCCCGCACGGCCCACGTCGCCTAGGTCCTGCCGCGCCTCTTCCGCCAGGGCCATGAGCCGCTCAACGATGTCGGGATGGTCGCCCGATACGTCGTGCTGCTCACCAATGTCGCTGTCCAGGTCGAAAAGCTGCAAGGGCGCCTCAGGTTCAGGCTCGCCCCAGTTGCGTTTCTTGGGCTTCAGCGGCAGGTGCAGCTTCCATTTCCCCGAGCGTACGGCCTGCAACTGGTCCATCTGATAGTAGTAAAAGGCCTTATGCGGGGACTTCGCACCGGCCCGGCCCGACAGAACCGGCCAGATGTCCCTGCCGTCGATGATGCGGTCCTGCGGCGCCTCCGTCCCGGCGAGTCGGGCGAAGGTCGGCAGCAGGTCCATCGTACAGGCCAGTTCGTCACACTCCGTGCCGGCCGGGATGTGGCCCGGCCATCTGGCGATGAAGGGCTCGCGCATGCCCCCCTCCCAGGTGCTGCCCTTCCAGCCGCGCAGAGGGCCGTTGCCGCCGCCCCAGCGACCGGCCGCCCCATTGTCCGATGTGAACAGAACCAGCGTCTTATCATCCAGATCGAGCGCCTTGAGAGCAGCCAGGATCTGACCGGCCGACCAGTCGATCTCCTCCACCGCATCACCATAGCGACCGTTGCCGCTGGCATCGCGGAATTCCTCACTGGCGTGCAGCGGATTGTGGGGCATCGTATGGGGCAGATAGACGAAGAAGGGTTGATCCTGGTGCTCGCGGATGAAACGGATGACTTCGTCCGTATAGCGTCGGGTCAAGGTATCCTGGTCGGCGGGCGCCTCAATCACTTCTTCATTGCGCAACAGCGGAAGCAGTGGACGGCCGGGCCCCTGGTTCGAGCCCATGTCGTTGCTGTAGGGGATACCGAAGTAGTAGTCAAACCCCTGCCTCGTGGGCAGGAATTCGGGCTGATCGCCCAGGTGCCACTTGCCGATGCAGGCGGTGGCATACCCCTGGCGTTTGAGAACCTCAGCAATCGTGAGCTCGTCCGGATGGAGTCCCCTCCGGTTCACCGGGAACAGGACACAGAGCCCGGCCTCGTTCTGATGCATGTTCACACGGCGCGGATAGCAGCCAGTCATCAGGCTGGCTCGAGACGGCGTGCAGACCCCGCTGCTGACATAGAAACTGGTGAGGCGTCGCCCTTCCGCCGCCATGCGGTCCAGGTTGGGTGTGTGATGCTTCTCGGCTCCGAAGCAACCGATATCACCATAGCCCAGGTCGTCACAGAACATGACGACGAAGTTCGGCCTTTCTTCGGACGCCCGCGACGGGGCCGCCGAGACGCGACCCGCGCGCTGAGCGGTCAAACCGCCGGCGAGAGCCGCACCCGCCAGTCGCAGAAACTTCCGTCTACAGAACTGCGAACCTGCCATGGTCTGGTCTCCGGGAAATTTCGGGATGAATGGTCATAAGGCTAGCGCTGCTTCTTGATTTTGCCCCGACGCTTGATGACCCGTTTGCGCTTGGACCGCTGCTTGATCTTGCGGCCTCCCGTCATGGCGGCGCTCATGGCGTCCATGTTGAAGCCGCCGGAAAACAGGCTCTTGAGCCCGCCGAAACTGCCGCCGCTGACCGCTTTCATCATGTCACGACTGCGCTTGAACGTCTTGACCAGACTGGAGACGTCGTTGGGCTGTGTGCCGCTGCCGGCCGCGATTCGCCGACGCCGGGGCGGGTCGATCAGGTCCGGATCGCGACGCTCCTTCGACGTCATCGAGTGGACGATCGCCTCCATCTGCTTGAGTTCCTTGCCGTCGAAGTCGATATCCTTGAGCTGGCTGCCCATGCCCGGCATCAGCTTGAGCATGTCCTTGATGCCGCCCATCTTCTTGACCGCCTGCATCTGCTTGAGGAAATCGTCGAAACCGAAGCTGCCCTTGGCCATCTTCTTCTGGAGCTTGGCCGCTTCCTCGGCGTCGAACTGCTCCTGGGCCTTCTCCACCAGGGTCACCACGTCACCCATGCCCAGGATGCGGGAGGCCATGCGATCGGGA
>CAZTGH010000137.1:0-1038 GCA_964612985.1 uncultured Pirellulales bacterium | reverse complement strand
TTCTTCGAGCTTGTCGAGCTTCTCGCCGACACCGATGAACTTGATGGGCTTGCCGGTGACCGCCTTGACGCTGAGCGCAGCGCCGCCTCGGGCGTCACCATCGAGCTTGGTGAGGATCACGCCGTCGAGTTCGAGGCGGTCGTTGAACTCCTTGGCGCTGTTGACGGCGTCCTGACCGGTCATGGCATCACAGACCAGGTAGATCTGGTGCGGACTGACCGCCTTGGCGACGTTGGCCACCTCGGTCATCATCTCTTCGTCGATGTGAAGCCGGCCGGCGGTGTCGATGATCACCACGTCGTTGCCGCTGGACTTGGCGTGCTTGACCGCGTTACGCGCCACCTGGACCGCATCCTTGCTGTCTTCGCTGTAGACGGGGATGCCGGTCTGCTCGCCCAGGACCTTGAGCTGATCGATGGCAGCGGGGCGCTGCAAGTCGTCGGCGACCATCAGCGGATGCCGTCCCTTGGAGACCAGGTACCTGCCCAGCTTGGCAGCGGTCGTCGTCTTGCCGCAGCCCTGGAGACCTGCCAGCAGGATGATCGTCGGGCCGGGCGAAACGAAGTAGATCCGCGTATCGACCGGGCCCATCAGCTTGGTCAGCTCGTCGCTGACGATCTTGATCATGACCTGTCCGGGGTGGAGGCTCTTGACAACCTCGGCCCCCAGAGCGGCCTCGCGCACGTCTTTGCAGAACTGCTTGACGATATTGTAGTTGACGTCGGCCTCCAGCAGGGCCTTGCGGACGTCCCGCATGGCATCGGAGATGTTGGCCTCCGTGATGCGGCCTCGCCCGGAAAGCGACTTGAAGACCGAGTTGAATTTTTCCGTAAGTGATTCGAACACGGGATTTTCCCCTGAATGTCAAAAACCAGCCGGCGGATCCGCCTCGCACCTCTTCCCGGACGGTCCGTCGGAAACCGTTTCATGCTACGGTCTTGCGGGCCCTATTGCAAGGCCAAAATGCGCTCCCTAACGCCGCAGTGTGCGAGGAATAATCCTGGCATGCGTCAGGCGGCTCTTCGTTGCGTTTTCCAG
>CAZTGH010000136.1:0-12250 GCA_964612985.1 uncultured Pirellulales bacterium | reverse complement strand
TGCCCGCCGATCCGAACCCCGAATCGGCCCCCGGCGTCGGCGGAATCCCCCTGGCCGACCTCGAACGACAGGCCATTCTCGAAACCCTGCGTCAGACCTCGGGAAACCAGACCAAAGCCGCCAAGGTACTCGGCATCAGTGACCGCACCCTGCGCGAAAAGGTACGCCGCTACCGCCAGAAGGAATGCCTCCAGCCGGTGTCCTGAAGACCGCTCGGCAATGGAAACGGATAGAAGGATAGGAATAAATGGCTGAACCGGAAAATACCGAGAAGAACGAGCAGAACGCCGAACGGAAGTCTCCGGGCAAATCGTCCAAGCTGGTCACTCTGTGCGTGCCGATGCTGGCTGTCGCCCTGTGCGCCGCCGGCGGCTTCGTGGTCGGCCGGCTCTTCGGAGCGCGCGGCGCAACCCAGAACGTCGCCGCCGCCGAATCCGCCCCCGAACTCTCGACGCCGCTGCCGCCAATCGACGAGACCGCCGCCGGACCGACCTGGTACTACGACATGGAACCCGTCGTCGCCAACCTCAACGAGCCCGGCGTCACACGCTACGCCAGGCTCACCCTCACCCTCGAAATCGGCGGCAACCTGACCGAAAAAGACGGCTTGCCCTTCCTCGAACAGCGAAAGCCTCTGCTCAAGAACTGGCTGACCCTGTTCATGGCCAACCTCACCCTCGAAGATATCCGCGGCGAACGAAAACTGCGTCAGGTCCAGACCCAGATCGCCGATGTGTTCAATCAGGGGCTGTTTCCCAATGCCCAGCCCTGCATCAAACGGGTCCTGTTCAAGGAGATGTCGATCCAATGACCGGCCCGGACGCAACCAACTTGAACCGGACGAAGCTGCGTCGCCTCCTCGCCGCCGTCGGATCGGCGCCCGTGCAGGAAGACGCCATGCCCGAGGCCCTCGTCTATGATTGGCGCGATCCGCACTTCTTCAACGAAGAGCAGCGCAACCGCCTGGCCGCCATCATGAGCCAGGTGGCCGCAATGTTATCGGAACGCTTCGCCCATTTCTTCAACGGCGATTTCAACGTCGCGCCGACCTCCATCACGCAACACTTCGCTGCCGATCTCGGCCGTCACGTCGATCTGGAACAGGCGATCTCGTTGTCCTTCGGCCCCGAGCATAAGCCGCCTTGCGGATTCTGCACGGTAACCGCCCCGACCGCCCTCGACTGGGTCACTCGTCTGCTGGGCGACACCGAATCGCCGCCGGACCCGGACCGCACCCTTTCGCCCCTGGAGCAGTCTCTCCTGGCCGACCTCGTCGGCGCGATCACCGAGGCCTTCCTCGCCCCCTTGCCGACCGGGCAGCCGCTCCAACCGGCCGGCCAGCCCACCCGGGGCCCGTTGGCCGTTCCGTTCGACCCAACCGATCCGCTCTGCCGAATCGTCTTCCAGATCGCCCAGCCCCAAGACGAGCACGACGCCCGTCCCGAGATCACCTTCATCCTCGACAGCGCCACGCTGGCTCCCAGTCTGGGCAAGACCATCCAGACCCCGCCCGCGATCGCTCCGGATGAGTTGGCCAATCTCCTGACCGAACATCTGCATCAGATGCCCGTGGCGATCACCGCCCAACTGGCCTCGACCCGTTTCAGTTTCGAAGAAATCCTCGACCTGGCCCCCGGCGACGTCCTCCTGATCGACAAGCCCCTCGATGAGCCGGTCGAACTGATCATCAACCACCGCACGGTCTTCCGTGGCCGCCCCGCCCAGTCGGACGCTCACTACGCGGTCTACATCACCGAATCAGCCACGGAACCCGATAGAGAAAACGCGACCTGACGCCCAGGAAAGGAAAACCGGCTATGCCCGATACCGCTGAAGCGCCGCCTCAGAACGACCGGCAAACTCAAGCCCGGTCCGTGGAGTTCCCCCAGGCCCCTGAGGGCCAGCCCTCCACTGCCGGCGGACAACTCGACATCCTGCTCGACATGGAGGTGCCGGTCACCGTCGCCCTCGGCGCCACCCAGGTCCCCGTCCGACGGCTCCTCCAGCTTGGACCCGGCGCCGTGCTCAAGCTCGACAAGCCCATCGAGATGCCCGTCGATCTGTACCTCAAAGATTCGAAATTCGCCGAGGCCGAGGTGGTCGTCGTCGACAATTGCTTCGCCGTCCGCATCAAGAAGATCACCGGCGCCGTCGCAGAAGACGCATGAAACCGCTCAGGCAGACTCGGTAAGGACTCGAAACGCTCGCTATGGCATCCGACCGTTCCAGAACAGCGCATCATTCTACCGCAGACGACACCCTGCTCACCACCCCTCTGGCCGCGCATAGCAATATCATCATGGCCGTCGGCCTGGTGGCCGTCCTGGGCACCCTCATCATCCCGCTGCCGACCACCGTGCTCGACATGCTCCTGGCCTGTAGCATCAGCCTGGCCATCGCCGTGCTCATCGTCACCCTCTCGTCCAGAGAGCCCCTGGAACTCTCCACCTTCCCGTCCCTGCTGCTGTTCGTCACCCTCTTTCGCCTCTCGCTCAACGTCGCCTCCACCCGTCTGATCCTCCTCCAGGGCGACGCCGGAAAGATCATCCAGACCTTCGGCGGTTTCGTCGCCGGCGGAAGCTTCGTCGTCGGTCTCGTCATCTTCCTGATCCTCGTCATCATCCAGTTCATCGTCATCACCAAGGGTTCCGAGCGCATCAGCGAAGTCTCCGCTCGATTCACCCTCGACGCCATGCCCGGCAAGCAGATGGCCATCGACGCCGATCTCAACGCCGGCGCCATCACCGAAACCCAGGCCAACGAACGCCGCGCCAAAATCGTCAAGGAAAGCGAATTCTACGGCGCCATGGACGGGGCCAGCAAGTTCATCCGAGGCGATGCCAAGGCCGGCCTCATCATCACCGGCGTCAACATCATCGGTGGCATCGCTATGGGCTACTCCCGCGGCATGACCGTCATCGACGCCCTCAAGACCTACTCGATCCTCTCCATCGGCGACGGTCTCGTCAGTCAGATCCCCTCCTTGATCATCTCCGTCAGCTCGGGCTTCCTCGTCACCAAAATCTCCTCCACCCACAGCGTGGGCCAGGACATCTCCAGGCAGTTCCTCAAGGCGGGACAGCCCCTCGTGGCCGCCGCCTGCGTCATCGCCGCCATGGCCTTCGTCCCCGGAATGCCCAAGATCCAGTTCCTGGTCCTCGCCGCCGGCGTCGGCCTCGTCGGACGCGCGTCGCTCAAGGGCGAAAAGAAGGCCATCGCCGCCCCCGAGACCACCCCCGCCAAGAAAACCGAGAAGGAGCCCGTCGAAGATCTCCTCGACGTCGATCGCATCAGCGTCCACGTGGGCGTCCGCCTGATCACCCTCGTCGATCCCCGAAAGAGCAACACCGTCTTCGAGCGGATCGGCGCCCTGCGCCGCCAGTTCGCCCAGCACCTCGGCATCGTCATTCCCCTCGTTCGACTGCGCGACGATCTGAACCTCGATCCCAACGTCTACGAGATCCGACTCTCCGAAGTCCCCGTCGCCCGAGGCACCCTCCAGCCGGATATGTTCCTCGCCATGGACCCCGGACAGGTCCGCGAAAAGGTCGACGGCATTCGCACCACCGAACCCGTCTATGGCCTGCCCGCCACCTGGATCGCCGCCTCCAGGAAGGAAGCCGCCGAGCTCAACGGCTATACCGTCATCGATCCCGAATCGGTCTTCATCACACATCTTTCCGAGACCCTCCGATGCCACGCCGATGAGATCCTGACCCGCGAAGACGTCCAACTGCTCGTGGATCGCCTCCGCAAGAACCAGCCCTCCCTCGTCGGAGAAGTCATCGGCAGCGACAGCGACGTCTCCATCGCCCTGCTCCAACGCGTGCTCAGGAACCTGCTCAAGAGCAACATCCCGGTCCGCGAGCTGACCGCCATCCTTGAATCCCTCGCGGAAAACGCCTCCAAGACCAAGAACGCAAACACGCTCACCGAGGTCGTCCGCAAGTCCCTCACCCGCACGATCACCGAACAACACAAAAACGAAACCGGAAAGATCACCGCCATCACCTTCGAACCCTCGTACGAGCACCAGTTGACCGGCTACCTGGGCCAGGAGGCCGGCGAGTTGACCCTCAACCTGCCGACCGACGTCGCCATGGAACTCAACCGAAAGACCGCCGACGCCTGGCGCTCGGTGATGGACCAGGGTTGCGAGAAGCCTGTCCTGCTTTGTGATGCCCGCCTGCGGGCGCCGCTGGCGCGCATGCTCACGCGCACCCTGCCCATGTTGGCCGTCGTCGCCTATGATGAAATCGTCCTGGGAACCGAAGTCGAATCGGCTCAAACCATTGCCGCCGAAGAGAACGCCGCCGCCTGTGCACGGGCCTGATTCAACAGCCCTGGAAGGAAACGACTGACCTATGCCGATACACATACGACCTATCGCGTTCACGATCGCCGTCATCGCCTTCTTTGTCTTGGGCATCGCCGGCAGCGTCGTGAGCCTGACCCCCTATACGTGCTGCAAACGCGCCCTGCTCGGCGCCGTCGCAGCGTACGTCGTCGCCGCGGTTGCGATGCGCGCCGTCAACGCCATCCTGACCCAGGCCATGATTGCCAGCCAGATGAGCAAGGATCACACCGGTGACAGCAAGAACTGACGATCTCCTGGAAACCACCGACGATACGACGACTCAGCCGACCGCCGAGAGGACCGAACACCTCAAGGCCGTGGCCCTGCGCGCCTATACCGGCCACAAACGCCACCCGATCGAGGAACGCGAGATCGTCGAACTGCTGCCCCTGGTCCGAACCATCGCGCGCCGGGTCGCCAGCTACTTGAAACCGCCGCTGTCCTTCGACGACCTGGTTTCGGCCGGTACGGTGGGCCTGCTCAAGGCCGCCCGCGATTTCGACGCCTCGCACCAGGCGGAATTCAAAACCTACGCCTACATCCGCATCAAGGGCGCCGTCCTCGACGAGCTCCGAAGGGCCTCGCCCCTGCCGTCCAATACCAACCGGCAGGTCCGACACGCGTTGCGCCTCAGCCAGAGCATCACGCAACAGACCGGTACGCCCCCCACCGACGAACGACTCGCCGCCGAGCTCGGAATCTCCGTCGAAGAGGTCGCCGCCCTCTTCGAGAGCGCCCGAGCCCAGCATTTCGTCTCCATCGACGGCTTCAGTGACGAGCGGCCCGCGCTCGGCGAGATCCTCGCCTCCTCCGATACCGCCGCTCCCGACAGCCGTCTCGAAAAGGCCGAGATGCTCGCCCAACTGACCGCAGCCATGCAGCGACTGGATGCCCGACGACTCCAAATCGTCGTGCTGTACTACCACAAGCACCTCACGATGAAGCAGATCGCCGATCTGCTGGAAATCACCGAGTCCCGCGTCAGCCAGTTGCACGCCAGCGCCCTGGGCATGCTCTCCGCACAATTAGGAGAATTCAGCGATGACGGACAGTGACTACAATGCCATCAAACCCGTTGAGAGTCTGCAGACCATTCAAGGCCTGACCTCCGTGCAGAGACGACAGGAACGCAAACGCCGCGAGGACGGCCAACCCGAAGGCCACTCCGAACCCGACACTGAGCCCGAACAGACCGCCGAGTCGCAAGAGCCGCAATCGAAGCCCGCAACGGACGACGACCCCCATTCGATCGACTATTGCGCTTGACGAAATTCGTCTCACATGGAATAAACGATGCGAAAGAGAAACGCAATATGCCCAGGATGACACGACGGGTGCTCAAAGCCAATCAAGTCCAGTCGACCGGTTCGTTTCGCCTCGAACTGCAGCCGCAGGCGAGCGCGCCCCCGGGCGCCCCGCCCCATGGCTCGACGCCGGCGCGAATTCGGATTGCTGAAAACCATCCGCAGTTCGCCCTCGTCGAGGTGACCTGCTCGTGCGGCAAGACCACGCTCGTACGTTGTGAATATGCCGGCCCGGATGGCTCGTCGCCGCCCGACGCCCCCGCGCCGTCCTGAATCGTCGGTGGATAAGGAACACTCCAATGGACAGAATCAAACGAATCGTAACCCTTTCGGCCGTCTCGTGCCTTGCCTTGGCCTTCGCCGGGTGCAACCCCCCGCAGCGGAACACCCATCCCCTCGCCACCGAAGCCCAGGTCGACCCCAGAGCGAGCGCCGCCAGCGCCAAGCGATTTCAGGATACCCCCCTCGAAGGCCGAACCGCCGTCGAGTCGGCCATCGAACTCTCGGAGAAGTACGCCCGACTCTCCGACCAGACCATCGCCCTCCGCGAGGAGAACCAGCGACTCACCGCCGACAACGACGCGCTCCTCCAGCAGATCGCCGCCCTCGAAGCCAAGCTCAAACAGACCCAGAAGGAACTCGGCGAAGCCAACGAGCTGCTCATCGAAATGCTCACCGAACTGAACAACTGGAAGACCAACATCCTCGGCTTCCGCGGCGAAATGCGAGACGCCGCCAAGGCCCAGCTCGAGGCCTTGCTGAAGGTCCTCGAGATTCTCGGAGGCGAGGCCGACGCCGCCAGCCTCGAACGCCGCCATACCGCCACCCTCAATCCCGCCACCTACGGCAGCCAGAACCCCAATGAACCGAACACCGCGCCGGGAGGCGAACCCAATGCACCCTAGCCCGCTCCGACCCGATCTGCACATGACCGTATCCGCCGTGCATCGCACACGCCTGCCCCGGATCGCCCGATATCTGCTCATCCTGAGCGCCCTGCTCCTGGCCGGTCTCCCGTCCGGCTGCGACTCCGCCGAGAGAAACGTCATGGCCGATGCGTATTACCTCAATCCCTATAAGGACCTCAGCAACCTCGGCCGCGTCGCCCTGGTCGAACTGGACAACAACTCCGGCCACCCCCAGATCTCCGCCGATCTCACCGAGGCCCTCTTCGTCGCCCTCCAGAAAAAGCAGATCTTCGGTCTGACCATCGTCCATCAGGATAATCCCGCCTGGAGAGGCCTCCAGGAGAATCTCGATTCCCTCCAAGCCCTGCGGCAACTGCTCGCCATGCGCGACGCCCTCAAGTGCAACGGCCTGCTCGTCGGCACCGTCACCGAATACACGCCCTACCCGCACATGTCCATCGGCATCCGCCTGAAGCTTCTCGATCTGACCGATGGACAACTGCTCTGGGGACTCGAACAGGTCTGGGACAGCTCCGACCGCGACATCCAGAAGCGGATCAAACGCTATTTCAAGGACGATCTCCGCACGGGCTTCGCCTCCCTCCGCGAGGAGCTGGTCGTGGTCAGCCCGTTGAAATTCGGCAAGTTCGTAGCGTACGAGGTGGCCGAGACGCTCGACCGCGACGAGAAGTAGCCTTCCGGCCCGCCACAGGTGGCGTAGCCCGGATTATCGGCCGATATTTTTCTCGCAAAAGGGCTAAAGATTCCGCCAGACCATACGAAAAGAAAGACAGGAACACGGATATAAAGGACGCCGAAAATGATCCATAACATAGACGCCAATCGAGTCGGACACCTCATGGGACAGGCCCCCCTCCCTACTCCCGACCCCGTCAACAGCCGCCAGAGCGACCAGGTCGACGCTGCACTCCATGTCAGCTTTGGCGATTTGATCAGCGAGGCCAAAGATTCCGCCCAGGCCGATGCCGCCGCCGTTGAAGAGGCCCGCCAACTCCTCCTCTCCGGCCGGCTCATCACCTCCGAGAACATCGAATCCGCCGCAAAGAACATGCTAACCACTGGAATCTAAAGACCTTATCACAACCCGATCGAGTCGTGGGGCCTGCCAGGGACGGCGTAAAGGCCCCTGTTTTTTTGCGCCCCCGCCATACCCCCGCCAATGCACCGCCTGCACCCGCCAGATGGTGCCGGATTCGCCCACGCCTCCCTGTGCCACGTGTCCAATCGGTCTGCCCTCCCCGTCATTGCAGGCCTACTGTCCATTCTCGCAGAAGTCCACTCACCGTTACGTGCTCGTGCGTATTCACCCGTCGCGCCCGCGCATACCTTGAGCCCGACCAGAACAGATGCTTTCGATGGATGAACGTACGTCGTCAGACGTAGCAGTCAAGGAAGGTCCCTATCGGCAATGGCCCCCGCGCCGCCTTGGGCGCCGGCATCGCCAGAGGTGCCGAATCGTCGTAGGATCGGACGTGGACATCCACCCGCACCGGCTCGCTCGCCTCGCATGCCCCCGCCAGCAAAGGCTGCGAAAACGACCGCGCCGCTGCCGCCAGGTCGATGATGCCCAAAGATTTTCGTCGAATCCAACGGTTCATTCTTTTCTGCCCCCAACAGCACCTATAGTACCAGAATTATGGGGTTCATTCAAGACCCTGCTACGCCCGCCGGGTCCGAGAAGTTTTTCCGAAAATCCCCTGTGACCGCCCCCGCCCTGGCAGCCTCTTGATTATAAGACCGGCGCTCTGAAGACAACCCAGGAAAATCCAAATCCGCCTCAAAATAATTCGCGCCGTCGGACGACTATATAGAGGCACCAATATTCTAACGTCTCATTGCAGTTGAGGTTATCGGATGTATATCATCGCCCAATGCCCCCGTTGCCGATACCGCTGGTGGCTCGATGCCACCGCCGCCGACCGCCGCCTGCGATGCCGCAAGTGCTTCCGACTGCTCCGCGTCCCCGACCTCACCGAAGTCCCCGAAGCCACCGCCGTCCTCAGCCAGGCCAAGAGCCGACTCTACGTCGACGACGCCGGAAACACCTACGGCTAGACCGCCCGCCCCCGAAACGGGGCACATCGTTGACACACCCAGACACCGAGGGCATACGGATGAACGTCAACGAGTTCTCCTACCATCTCGCCGGCGGCTAGGCCCGCCTGCCCCGCCCCGCCGAACTCCCCCACACTGCCGTCCTCAGTCAGGCCTAACGCGAACCATGCGTTGACGACGCCCCCACTCCTGCCCAAAACCCAGGGATGCAGATCGCGTATAGCCCTGCGGAGTTCGACCACCCAAATGGATTGAGCCTTCCCCACGGCGCGGAAGGATTCACTCCTGGCTCTGGAAATTCTTGGGGGCAGTTGCGTGAGACTGCGAAAACGGGTCTACGAGATACTCACGGTAACCAGGTACGGAGATACCGCCAGTCGGGTCTTTGACACCGCCATCCTCACGCTCATCGGGCTCAACGTCATCGCCCTGAGCCTCGGAACCGTCCAGAACATCCGACAGCGAAGCCCCCGCTTCTTCCTCGGCTTCGAGATCTTCTCCGTGGTCGTCTTCACCCTCGGCAAGATCATGGCCGCCGTCATGGCTATCCTGGGCATCGGCATGTTCGCCTTGCCCACCGGCATCCTCGGCGCCGGATTCGTCGAGCAACTCGAACGCCGCCCCAGGTACAAGAACTGCCCGCAGTGCGGCGCCCCACTCGAAAACCCCGACGCCCCGGACGAGACCTGACGCTGCTCACGCCCATCCGCCCGCCCAAATTCTGCCGGACGAAGCCGCTCCACGTGAGACCGCCCGTTCGAGCCGCCCCTCACGATCCCGCAGGCCCGACCTCATCGAGACATCCGCCGTCCATTTCGCGAAGTCATATCGGTCTGCTAGGCAACCTCACCGAGGCAACCGCCCTCGTCCGCCGGACCAATCGCGAACTGAAGATCGACGATCCCCGATAGCCCGATCGCCGAGCCCACCCCCAGCGCCGACTCATCCACCTCGCAAAACCGTGGCGGCCTGCGGTAACAGACTTCCGCGTCCGGATCGAACCACGGACAATCCACACAGCGCTCATCCATCCTACACCCCGCAACACTAAGTTCCCGAATCCGCCGTCCCCGCGACGGCACCCCTCCACTCTCCCCCACCCCCGTTAGCCCCTGATGAACAACGCATGAATTCCCCGTTAACTCGTACGGCCGCGTCGTCGCACGAAAGATCAAAGAACGAGACGGCAACGGAATGGAGGTGACCCACCTGTAGAACCGACGTGCACAGGGCGCCGTGAACCCTGCTATAAACACAGTCTTGTCATCCTGAACGGAGTGAAGGATCTCCCCCACGACCGGAAAGAGCATTGCCATCCTGAACGCAGCGAAGAGCTTGCCCTGAGCCTGCCGAGGGGATCTACCCTCCGCCCCCAGGTCGCCGGCCTATTCAACCACAGCGCGGATTCCCTCGGCTCGCTCGTCCTGCTCGTCAAAGAGGTCACATCCTGGCCTTGAGATAGTTGATGAAGGACGTACACGACAGCAGGAAGTACTTCGCGTCAGCCCCAGTGATGTCAGGTTCTTCAAGCATCGCGTGACGCACACCTCCTTCATCATTTGTGTACCCATATAGCTTGGAGAAGCCGTCTCTTAGGGCATGGTGCAACTTGCCGTTTTTCTCCAGGGTCTTGAGTGCGTCGCCCAGCGTCGCCTTGCGCTCACCCGTTATGACCCTCGCCATACTCTCGACCGCAGAGATCGATTCTTTGATCGAATTCCTGTAGTCAGGATTCTTCCGATCGCTGAGCAGTTCAAGGGCTCGCCTGAGATGCGCTGTCACACCCTCATGTTCTGTGTCACCGAGCGCCTTCTCCAACATCTGCACTTCTTGCTCATCAGTGATACCCACTGCTTTGCCGTCAACAATCCTATAGCCCGATAGCTCTCTTTCGAGAACCGCATTCAACTGCTCTGCGAGCCATCGGTCTTCATGTTCGTGGGACAACACAAATTCCAGGAAGTCATAGACTTCATACCACTGAGCGCCGAAGAAATAGTCGTCGATCTTCTTCATCAAAGCCGCTTCAGAATCGGGCCTCTGGTCTGCGGGTTTCTTGAAGTAGTCTTGCCAGAGCGCCCGACTGAATGCTTGAATATCGCCAGTGAGCGGTCCACTGGACATGAAACCGGTTCGCAACCATACGAACTCGTATAGAACGTTCCAGACCCCGTTTCGAAGTTCATCAGACATGGCCCCCGTCTGAATCACATCTGAGACCTTCTTGTATCCCTTTCGCTCGCTGAATCGCTTCATCTGTTCTCACCTCCACAACCACCCCGCAGTGGACGGCCCACTACCAGCCTGCTTAGCGTCCAACCGAGTAGAGCCGCTACGCGTCAAGTACACCCCGGACGAATGCCTTCAACTCAGGCAGGTCGCTTTGGCACGTGTCCCACACGACCTTGGTATTGACGCCGAAGTACTCGTGAATCAAGAAGTTCCGCATATCGGTCATCCGTCGCCACAGAACTTCTGAGTGCCGCGCGCGAAACTCGGCGCTGAGACGGTTTGCCGCCTCGCCGATGATCTCAAGCTGCCTGACCACGGCGTCAACCATCATCCGATTGGCAACGAAACTCTGGTAGGTGGCTCCCTGAAGATATGCTTCGATAGCCCCGATGGCTTCGCAAATGTGGGTCAGATAGGCTCGATCATCGTTCATAAATGTACTCGGCCTGCGCGAGGACCTGATCTCGGAAGCACGCGCTGATCGCCTGTGGGGTCAACAGGTCCACGCGCCGCCCCAGCGCCGCTTGCAGACTGGCTTTGATGTCGGACAAAGCGAAGAAGCCGATGGTCGCGCCGGGATCGAAGTCGATCAGGACGTCCACGTCGCTCTGATCCGTGGCCCGATCGGACACGTACGAGCCGAACAAGGCCACCGAGCGAATGTCGGCAAAGTGCGGGACCCGCCCGATCGCCTCCCGCAACACGTGCTTGATCTCGTGTTTCGTCATACCGAGCACTCTACTGCGCTGACAAGCCCCCGTCAAATCGAACCCTCGCCCGCAGACAGCACCGTCGCAGTCATTTGCCCGCGGAAAACGCCTGCGCCACCACCTGAAGATCGTCCTCATACACGATGTAGCCGGGTCGGCGCGTCTTGACGACCTTCGTCGGCAGATCGTGCGCGTAGAGAATGCCCACCAACTCCTGCATCCGCCCAATGCATTCATGCGCGGACGGCTTGAACCAACTGATCGCGACCGCCTGGGCGCTGCGCTTGCTCGAGCGAGAGAGTCGTTTCGGCTCCTGGAGATTCTCATCGAACCAGTCCAGCACCCCCCTCGCCCGCCTTCGTTCCTCCCTCGACAACCGTCCGTCGTGCAGAAGATCGTATAACGCCTGGAACAAGCCCAGCGGCTCACTCGAATTCTCATCCCTCTGGTCGATAACAAACCGCAGGGACATGCCGCCTCCCGCAGCGCATTGCCGCCCGCCTTCTGGCGTTTCCCCCACGCAAACGCGCAGCCCTTGGCCCAAATCCGAAATCCATGTTGGTCAGAACGCGCAACACCGTCCAACGGTAGGGGGCGGCATTTTTTTCGGCTCATCCGGTTTTTGCGTACTTCCTGAGTCAGGCACGCCCGAAACGGGCGTGA
>CAZTGH010000135.1:3037-12308 GCA_964612985.1 uncultured Pirellulales bacterium | reverse complement strand
GGAGCGACGCTGGCGATCCGCAAGGCCGTCTTCGACGCTACCAGGCAGTATCTGCCGGTCAGCTACTATCCGGCGCCGGAAGGCGTAGCTACGTTCATGGCGCGAAAAGATGCCGCCAAGCTGCTGGCCACCCCGGCGTTGAATCCTGACGAACTGGTCTACGCCAATGGTTCGGCGATGTGGGTGGACGCAGCCAGGCCCGAGGGCATCGCCAGAAAGCTTCGATCGCTGGCCGAGCGCGGGCAGAAGATCCCCGCCGCCTTCGTGGTCAAAGGACTGGGGCTCTTCGTCGCTGCCGAGAAAGGGGTAGCCAACCTCATCGCCGACATCACGGACACCAGCCTGAAGGTGCGAATGCATGCCGCTCAGATGGGCGGCGTCCTCGCGCTGACGAAACGGGAGCAGGACTTCATCAACAACTGGGAATCCGAGGCCTTCCGCAAGAAACTCGTCAGCAGTGAAGGTCCCGGCGCGCTGGCCAACCGCATTGCGGTGGTGACCGGCGCCGGCAGCGGTCTGGGCCGGAGCATCGCCGTCGGCCTGGCGCGAGCGGGCGCGATGGTCGCGTTGGCGGACGTTGATGAGCGTGCCGCGATGGAAACCGCCGAAAAGATCGCAGCCGACCGGCCGACCAGCCAGATCATGGTCGTCGGCTGCGATGTCACCAGCGAATCCAGCGTGCAGAAGGCCTTCGAAGCGCTGCTCGCCCACTGGGGGGGGCTGGACATCGTCGTCAATGCCGCGGGCGTCGCGCCGCCTTTCGCCCTGGTCGACATGCCGGTCGACCAATGGCGTCTCGCGCTGGAGGTCAACCTGACGGGGTACTTCCTCGTGGCCCGCCAGGCGGCGCGCATCCTGATCGAACAGGGCATCGGAGGCAGCATCGTCAATCTCAGCTCCAAGTCCGGACTCGAGGCCAGCAAGAACAACTCCGCCTACAACGCCACCAAGGCGGGCGAGTTGCATCTGGCTCGCGGCTGGGCGCTCGAACTCGGAGAGCATGGCATCCGCGTCAACTCTGTCGCACCAGGCAACGTATTCGAGGGTTCCAAGATCTGGAACCCCGAATACATCAAGGTCTGCGCGAAGAAGTATGGGATCAAGCCCGAAGAGGTCATCCCCTACTACGTCAACAAGACCGCCCTGAAGCGCGAGATCAAGGGACAGGACATCGCCGACGCGGTGGTCTTCCTCTGTTCGGACCAGGCACGCACCGTCACGGGACAGGTCCTCGTCGCCGATTCCGGACAGGTCATGGTCCGGTAGAACGACCGACCCAGTATACCCAGTCGGCCTACGGTGACGTGCATCGATCGTCCCGCTGTCGAGCCACGTCCGAAAAGAACTACCCTTTTCGCCCATTTTGCCAACTTTTCTCTTGACATCCTTGCCGAAAGAGAGTAGGAAGAAGCATTGAAAACTCACATGGTCCTCACGTATGGAGGAGGCCATTCCTGATGCCTTGGTGGATTCGGCCAAGGGACCATGTGTTCAAGGAGGAGAGCCTCTGGTTGGAGGCAGAGGCATGGCTGCACACGCAGATTGCTTATGGACAGCAGGTACACTGCCGGCGACGGAGCCCGCACCGCCCTTGAGGGGCAGGACAGGCCAAGGCCTTCGCAGTGTCTCGTGCAGGGATGACGAGAGCCCGGAAACGGCCCGGTATCGCGGCGGTTTCCTCTGGCGTCGAGGCTCCGGCACACCGTGGCCGGGTCGGCCCAGGACGCGGATCCCCGGTCCGAATCGTCTCTCGCATGAAGTCCGCGCCGTCGCGGCCTCCGCGTCTTTTTCCCCCATTACGAGAGCGGACCGCCAGCCCTCCGACCGCAGCGAATCGGTGCCGGGCCGACGTCACGCGTGCCAGACTCAAGGAAGACAACAACCTCGCTCTCTCTCTTATTTATCTCTCACTCTCTGTTGCGCAGCCCTTCACGCAGGGTGGTTGAAGGGCTGCGCGACACCTTCGTGCGAGGGGGACGCGAGCCATACGTTCGTGGCCGGCAAGGGCGTCGCTTCCGACCGGCATCGGGAAAGGAACAAAGAACATCGCCGTCGATCGCAAGGCCGACGGACCCGACTGGGTGTTTCGTCCGGCAGGATGCGCTGGACTGGTATTATACTTCCATAGCCCCGCACCGTGGCAATCCAGGGGCCCACAGAGGGTCACTCCCACACGACGTGGAGGTGCCTTCTGGGGACCTCGCCTGTAGAGGCGTTGGCCTTTGTGGCCTCTGGGTTGCCCTTTTCTTTGCCTCGACGGGCAGATCACAGCAAGCCCGCCCCGCCCGGGCTCTCAGAGCCAGTGGCGCAGCAGGTAGGCCACGTACTGGATCGCCTTCTGCCACCAGGGGCGTCGACGGTGGGTATCGAAAGTAACCTCCTGGCAATGGGCGATATCGTCCAGCGTCCGGTCCCGCAGTCGGATGGCCGCCTCCGCATCAGCGACCACCGCGACGCTCTCCAGTTGGTGCAACAGGCTGCGGCGGTCGAAGTTGTAGCTTCCGACAATCAACCAGGCATCGTCGATGACCGCGGTCTTGGCGTGCATCACGCTGAGGGGCCATTCGAACAGGTGAACGCCCCCCCTGAGAAGCCGATCATACAGCCAGCGCATGGCGTAGGTGACGACAGGCACATCGTTGCGGGCGCCGACCACGACGCCGACGAATACGCCGCGTTGAGCCGCCTCAATCAGCGCCCGGCGGACTGCCCGGCTGGGAATGAAATAGGCGTTCTCGATCAGCACATATCGCTGCGCGCCGCAGATGGCCCGCAGGTATGCGCGATGGATCCGCCGGCGACGGCGCAGAATTTCGTTGCCGACGATGCTCACTGGAATCGCCATGCCCTCGCGCAAGCCGCCTGACGGACGATCTTTGCGATCGGCCAGCGCCATCATCCGGCGGCGAACGGTCGATTCGAGTCGATTTCTACGTTTCAGCGTCTTGGCATAGGGCGTGGCCCGCCGCCACCCGTAATGGAAGAGCCCGAGCATCTCGGCGGCAACCTCGGGCCCATCCAGGCGAATCTGCGTGTCGCGCCATTCCGGGCCGCCGTCGAGGGCGCCTTTGTACTCATCGCCGATGTTCAAGCCGCCGGTAAACGAGGTCTTGTCGTCAATAATGAGGATCTTGCGATGATCGCGATGGTCCAACGCCCAGATCGGGCGGCGCCAGAGGAGCGGGTGATAGGCACGAACGGAGACGCCGGCATCGAGGAGTTCGCGGATGAACGCTCCCGGCAGCGTGAGCGACCCGAACCAGTCATAGAGCAGGCGAACGCGCACCCCGCGCAGCGCCGCCCGGATCAGCGCCTGCTGAAAGGCCCGACCCGACTCATCGCCCCGGAGAATGTAGGTCTCCAACTCGACGTGATCGACCGCTGAGTCGATGGCGCCGAGCATCTCCGGATACGCCTCCGAGGCGCCGAGCAGGATGCGCACCGCGGTGGCGGAGACGAACTGCATGTCCCGTCGGCCATAGCGCCGCACGACGCGACGACCCGCCGGTTTCGGCGCGGGATGACCCGAGACAACAAGACGACGAATCTCCTGAATGCGCTCCGGCGCCAGACCCTGCTCGCGATCGCCCCCCGTTGCCATCGGTTCTCCTCACTGACGGTAGAGTTGCGGATCGGTCAGGACGCGGAAGAATTCCTTGCGGCATTCCGCCAGATCCGTCTGCGCCTTCGGAATTTCCAGCACGTCACCGAGTTGCCCGTCCGTGACTTCGACGAAATCGGTAGCCGGACCGCGCCAAACGGCCTCGCGCACCTTCGCCCCCTTCCAGCATCTCGGCTGGTACAGCCAGACCAGTGGCGCGCCGTCGCCCAACTGGTTCGCCCGGCCCAGGTCCGTGCGGATGAACCGCTTCATGTCCTCCGTGAACGGGTTATCCGAGAGCACTTCGAAATGCTCGGCGGTGAATACCGAATCCTTATCCCAGAACGAGCGGGTGGCCCATTCGACCAGCGGCGCCTTCTTGGCGACGACGTAGGTGCTCCAGCCATCTTTGCCGTTGTAGCCGTAGTAGCTCACCGTCAGCCCGAATACAACGATGTTCGGTGCGATCTCCGGATCGGTCAGCAGTGCGTTCGCCACGGTCGTCAGGGAACCGCCGACCACGATCACCAACGGCTTTGCAGGCGAGGCCTTCCGCGCCTCAGTCACAATCAGTCGGCTCCCCGGCGTCTCCCGAGCTGCGGTATCCTCGATTCGTCCGCTGGCGGGCCTCTTCAGCACGCGGTCCGATCCGATCGTCAGGTCGGGGATGTTGCGCAACCCGCTGTCTCGGGCCAGCTTCAGCGCCTTGTTCGCGTCGTCCACGCACCGCTGCATCGTGTAATGATAGCCCTTCTGCCAATCCCACATGTCGCGTGTGACGATGTTCCCGCGAAGGTCGGCGTTGCCCAGGCTCGCCTGGGCCCAGAGGTAGTTGTTGTCGAACACGTCGAACCACCAGTCGTTGTCGTAGAGGATCGGGCTGTCCGGACCGACCCCTTCGATCTCCACGCCTCGCGGTGTTACTCGATGAGTTGGAACCACAGCGCGCCCCTGCGCGGGTGCGAACGCCAGCGAAAGAAGTGCCGCACAAAGAAGCGTGCGTGGTATTCCTGCTGCACAAGCCATAAGAAACCTCCCGGATTATCCTGCATTCATTAGACTATCCGCATCGGCCGTACGTCACCATCCACGATCAGTTCGGCGTCCAGCGATACATCACCACTTTGGCCTTGAAGTCGTCTTCGAGGAAGACCAGATACTCACCGCTTGGCAGCCGTCGGGCGGTCAGGCATGGGCGAATGTCCTGGAGGCCGATCCGGTATCATGCTACGCTCCCTTCTGCCGCCCCGGCAGGAGCACGGCCTGTCGAAAAAGCGATCCCGCGTGATTCACTTCACTTGGCCCGGGGCGGGATAACCCTTCGATGCATCGTCGAGGACGAGGACCCAGTCGGTCATCTCGCCGAGGTCAGGCGGAGTGAATTCGCGCGTGCCTTCGCCGGCGAAGGTGCCGATGGCGGTCGCTGCGCCGTTGCGCGGGTTGTACCACCAGGCCTTGACCTCGGGACCGGCAACCGCGTCCATCCAGACGCTGAAGCGGCGTCCCACCGGTGCATACACCATCGCATACGTCCGGTCGGTATCGCGCGTGGCCACGAATCGGTAGCGTCCCTCGCCCGGTACCGCGGTGGGCACCGTCGGCCCATCGTCGGCGCCCGGCGTCGCCAGGGCGGGCTCGCCATTAGATGACGTCGTGCTCGTCCGGAATCGCACTTCGTACGCACGAGCCATCTGTCCCAGCGTAACGTTGCGCACGCCCGGATCCTTGGAGAGCGTGACGATCCGCGCCGGACCCGCCTGCGTCCGGTTGGCGGGCTTGATCCAGGCTTCGATCGTGAAGGCCTTCGATCGTTTCACCGCCTCGGTCAGCTTTGCAGCCGGGCCCGAAGAAGCGACCAACGTCGGTCTGACGATCCGCAAGCCACCGCCATCGAGCCACCGGACGGCGGAGGCATCCTTGATTTCCAGATTCAGCGGAGCTCCGTCTTGCGAACGATCCTTGACGCTCCGGCCCGATCCTTCGCGGAAATCGTAGAGCACGACCGGATCGGCAGGCTCACGGTCCAGCCCCGCCTGGGCCGAACGTGCAATCTGAGCCTTGTCGAGAGCTCGCGCGTACATAACCACGCGATACAACTCGCCCAACCATGGGCGATCCCCCGTCAGTTCGTTGCCCAACGCCAGGCGGAAACTCTCGTCCCAATCGGACAGGTCGCCCCGAATGGTCCCCGTCTCGACGACATCCCCGTTGACGTAGAGCGCCGCCTTGCCGCTCTCGTCGCGCGTGTAGGCGACGTGGGTTCTCTTCGTATCGACGACCGCATCACGACTCGCCTGCGCAGCACTTCCATCCGGACGGTGAACGACCAGGATCGAATCGTCGGGCACGCGCGTCAGGAAGGGACGCGATTCGATCAGCCGCCGGCCGTACTGCATCTGACCAGCGCCGGGCTGGTCGATGGCCTCATACCACGGCATTAACGGAGCGTTGATCGGCCCCCGCCCCGGCTGCCACATCTGCCAGACGGAATGGTGTCCGTAGGTGTGCCCGAACGCCCCGCTGAACAGGTCCCAGTAGAGAGGCCGACGCACGTCCGACGAGATGGAGTGGCCCAGATCCCGCGCCCGGAACGAGACGGGATGGTCCTCGTAGATCGGCTCGCCATCGATCACCGGCTTGATGGGCGTGCGGTTGTAGTCCGCTCGCGTATTCTGAAAGCCCTCGTTGAATTTCACGTTGTGACCGTTCTGGCGCATGTTGAAATCGAGCCAGTCGTCGTTATGGAACAACTCGGATGAGCCCCGCCCGCCGCGCGGGTGAAACGTGATCAGATGGGCGCCACCATCCCCGGCAGCGACTCCGCGCGCCATGGCGCGAATGATCTGCTTCTGCTGCTCGTTGTCGACGGTGCGGTCGCCGCCCAGGATCCAGATCAGATGTTTGTCGCGATAGCGCTGTCCGAGCCATCGGCCGTACACTTCAGCGTTCTCGACGGTGAACAGCGGTTTGCCGTCCTTGACGTTGTCGTGCCAGTAGCGTCCCCACGTCGGCAGAAAGCCGATATACAGGCCCAGCGAATTGGCCTTGTCCACGATATAGTCGACGTGGTCCCAGTAGTCGTTGTTCGGACCGTCCTGAACCGCCGGGCGGGCGGGGTCCTGATCGACCAGCGGCAGATGCCCGTACGGATTCGGATCGGAGTGCCCGTTGACTTCCGCCAGCGCCACCGCCTGGATCACAGTGAAACCCTTGGCCGCGCGGTTTCGGAGATACCGATCCGCCTCTTCCCGATCGAGCCGATGGAAGAGCTCCCAGGCGGTGTCGCCCAGATAGAAGAACGGCGTCCCGTCGGCGTGGACCAGAAACCGCTGGTTCTCCGAAACCTTCAGGGGCCCGTGGCTGAAATCCACCGGCGGCTCTGCCCCCGTCGCCCCGCGACTCCACACCAGACTCAAGCCCAAACTCGCCAGCATCAGCGTTGATGCGATTTTCGCCGCCGTTACCCTGGGTTGTACACTCATCATGTCTGACTCCTGCTCTTTTCTTCCATATGTGGATACTCCCTGCTTCTCGTCCGCCGGAGAGGTTTGCCCGGAACCGCATAGCAGCAGGGTTGTGATCCGCCAGAGACGATGCGCGCCCCGACCGCTACAGGGGGCATGGATGCTCGACGGGTTCATTTCCTACTCCTGTCCTTGCGATTCGTTGTCAGCCGGGTCCTCACCGACCTCGGCCGTCGATTCTAACCGGGTTGCCCACCCGCGCCAACGCATGTCCCCGCCGGCAAACGAGCCAAATGTGAACCACCTCGACATCGGCAGGTGCAGGCGCAGGGAAGTGTCCTCGGCCGAAAAAAACCCGGAATCACACGTGTGATGTTGCTGGGAGCGCTGAAACCTGCTATATTATTCGCCTTTGACGCTGCCAAGAGGAGGTCCCCATCGCCTGTTGTGGGGCCGGGGGCCGCAAACTGTCCAGTACAGGAGTTGTTGGTATGGAATATGGTATCGAGGATACGCGCAAACAGCCCGTACCCAAGGTAAAGGAACTCATCAGCCAAAACCTGATTACCCTGGAAACCGCCAAGGACTGGCTGAGAACGATGTACGAGATCCGCTTCTTCGAAGAGAAAGTCTTCGATCTGCTGGGACAGAACATCATCAAGGGCGCGTCTCATCTGTATGCCGGCGAGGAGGCGGTCGCCACCGGCGCCATCGCGGCGATCGAGCATGGCGACGTGATCGGCTCGACCCACCGGGGTCACGGCCATTGCGGTGCGATCGGCAACAAATACTGCAACGGGGATGGGGACCGGCAGAACCACTGGAATGCGATGATGGCCGAGCTGATGGGCCGTGAGACCGGCTACTGCAAGGGTCGTGGCGGCTCGATGCACATCGCGGAGGTGGACAAGCAGAACAATCTGGGCTCGACCGGCATCGTTGGCGGCAACCAGCCCCCCGCCGTCGGCGCCGCCCTGGCGGAGAAGTGCAAGAAAACGGGCCGGGTCGTCCTGTCCTTCTTCGGGGACGGCTCGACCAATACCGGGACATTCCACGAGTCGATGAACATGGCCTCGACCCTGAAGGTCCCGCTGGTTGCGATCATCGAGAACAACCTGTATGGCATGAGCGTGCCGTTTTCCGGCAGCGAAATCGACGGCACCCTCTGTGCCAGCAACATCGAGGACATCGCGGTCCGCGCCGCCGCTTACAACGTGCCCGGCATGATCGTGGACGGCCAGGACCCCGCCACGGTCTTCCTGGCGGTCAAGAAGGCCGCCGAGCGGGCTCGCAAAGAGAACCTGATGACGATCATCGAGGCCAAGACCTACCGCTGGTACGGTCACAGCCGCAGCGATCCGAGGGCCTATCGCACCAAGGCCGAAGAGAAGGCCTGGCACGAGCGCGACCCGATCAGCGTCTGGCGGACCAGGCTCGCCTCCGAAGGGCTCTGCACGGAAGAAGAGATGGACGCGATCAAGGATACCGCGTTCAACACCATCGAGACCGCCACGCAATTCGGCATCGACAGCCCCTGGCCCGACGCCGCCGACGTCGCCAAGGACGTCTACGTGGACGAGACCTACCCGACCGACGTGATCGAGGCCGACAAGAACGTCTCGACCAAGGTCATGGAGGCCTCGAAGGTCTTCGAGACCGCCCTGGCGGCATCGACCGCCAAGACCAAGAAAGAGCGAACCGAAGAGGCCGGCGGCAAGGTCAAATCCGAGTTCGGAATGGACGTGATGACGATCGGCCAGGCGGTGGTCGCCGCCCAGGCGGAGGAGATGCGACGGGATGAGCGCGTCTTTATCTTCGGCGAAGACGTCGGCCTTTACGGCGGCGCCTATCAGGCCACGCGAGGTCTGCTGACCGAGTTCGGCACAGACCGCGTCATCGACACCGCGATTTCGGAAGCCGCCATTGCCGGCGCCGCGGTGGGCGCGGCCCTTCGCGGCATGCGTCCCATTGCCGAAATCATGTACGTTGACTTCGTGACCATCGCGATGGACCAGTTGGTCCACGTCGGCGCCTACAATCGCTACATGTTCGGCGGCAAGGCCAAGGTACCGATGGTGCTGCGGACCGAAGGCGGCGTCGGACGCTGCATCGCCGCCCACCACTCCGAATCGCTGGAAGCCTGGCTCATGCACGCGCCGGGCCTCTACGTCGTGATGCCCTCGACGCCCTACGACGCCAAGGGCCT
>CAZTGH010000135.1:0-3027 GCA_964612985.1 uncultured Pirellulales bacterium | reverse complement strand
GTGGACATCGAGTGGTCCGGCGGGGAGCTGACGAAGGCCGCCATCCGCAGCGACAATCCCGTGGTCTTCATCGAGCACAAGGCCACCTACGGTCAGGTGGGCCCGGTGCCGACGGACGACTACATCATCCCGCTGGGCGTCGCCGACATCAAGCGGCCCGGCGCCGATGCGACGATCGTCACCTACAGCCGGATGGTGATGCTGGCCCTCGAAGCCGCCAAGGTCCTGGCCGACCAGCACGGCATCGACGCCGAGGTCATCGACGTCCGCACGCTCAAGCCGCTCGACATCGGGACGATTGCCGAATCCGTGAGAAAGACCGGGCGGCTGATCACTGTCAGTGAAGGTTTTGGCTGGTGCGGCGCCGGAAGGGAAATCGCCGGCCAGTTCATGGAATACGATTTCGGCGACGGCACGCGCGGCTTCGATTGTCTCGACGGCCGGCCGATCAATCTGGCGGCGATGGACGTGCCCCCGCCCATGAGCGAGCCGCTGGAGAACGCGAGCATTCCCAGCGTCGAACAGATCGTCGCGGCCGTCCAGCAATCCGTGGGACAATAGCCCGCCAAGCACAAGACGTTGTTAAGCAGCAATACGGGGATCGAATAGATGGCGAAGGAAATCAAACTGCCGCAGCTCGGCCAGACGATGGAGGAAGGCACCGTCGTCAACTGCCTGGTCAAGGTCGGCGATGAAGTCAAGAAAGGCGACGTGATCTTCGAGATCGAGACGGACAAGGCCACGCTGGAGATGGAAGCTCCGTCCGGCGGGTTCGTCAAGCATATCCTGGCGAAGGTCGATGAGACCCTGCCCATCGGTGCGTCCATGATGATCCTGGGCGAAAGAGACGAAGAGGTGCCGCTGGACGCCGCCGAGGCGCCGCAGGGAAGCCCGTCCGCTCCGACCGGCGCCGCGCCCGCCGAGGCCGAGGCTCCCGCTGCCGCGCCGACCCAGGCCCAGCCGGAACCCGCGAGACGCGCGGGCCGGATCATGGCCTCCCCTCGCGCCAAGAAGCTGGCGCAGGAACTCGGCGTCGATCTGGCCACGGTCAAGGGAACCGGACCGGTCGGCAAGATCACCGAGGCCGACGTCAAAAACGCCGCCGGCGCCAAGCCCGCTCAGGCCGCGCCTGCCGCCAAGGCGACGTCCGCGCCGCCAGCGGCCGCCGCAGTCGCAGCAACCGGCGAAGCGAAACTCGGAACCACCATCGCCCTCAACCGGCTCCAGCGCATCACCGCCGAACGCATGCTCAAGAGCAAGCAGGAAATCCCCTGCTTCTACCTGACCGTCAAGGCCGACGTCACCAGCCTCGTCGCCAAACGGGCCGAGATCAACGCCGCCGGCGATGTGAAGGTCTCCTTCAACGACTTCATCATGAAGGCGGTCGCCACCGGACTGGAGAAGTTCCCCATCATGACGGGCCAACTGGCCGGCAGCGCCATCAAGCTGGCCGACGCCATCCACGTCGGACTGGCCATCTCCGTGCCCGACGGCCTGGTCGCCCCGCTGGTCAAGGACGTCAACAGGAAGGACCTCCAGCAGGTCGCCCGCGACAGCCAGGCGCTGATCGAGCGGACCCGCAGCGACAAGCTGGACCTCTCGGACCTCGAAGGCGGCTGCATCACCGTCAGCAATCTCGGCGCCTTCGGCATCGAGTCGTTCATCCCGATCGTCGTGCCCGGCCAGTGCACCATCCTGGGCATCGGCAAGATCACGGACACCTGTGTGCCCGACAACGGCAATATTCTCGTGCGCAAGATGATGAACATGACGCTGGCGGTCGACCACAAGGTCGCCAACGGCGCCTATGCCGCGCAGTTCCTCGATTTCGTGCGGAACCTGCTGGAAGAACCGTCCCAATTGACGAAATAGAGTTCTCTCACGTTTCGCGTGGAGTCGCCGCGAAATGGTAACCGTCCGTCGCAAGGAGAGCCTTATGGCCAAGAAAGCCGAAGCCACACAACTGCCCACCGTCAAGAAAGCTGCGCCCAAGGTGCCGGTGATCGGCGTCTTTGCCACCAGCGATCCGCGGATCGACCAGGACAGCCGGACCCGCTGTCAGAACATCGCCAAGATGGCCGCCGACACGATCAGCGGCAGCGTGCTCCTGCCGGACAAGAACCCGGTGCCGGTGGTCTATTCAACAATCCTGGTCGACGGCGAGGCCCAGGCGGACATGGTCGCCGAACAGTTCCGCAAGGCCGGCGTCGACATCATCGTCTGCGTGCCCGACACCTGGGCCTTCCCGCAATTGACGGCGATCTCCCTGCTCCAGCAGTTCCCCGCCGACACGCCGTTCAACATCACCTGCGGCAACAGCGGCCCGCGTCCCGGCGTCGTCTACGCCCACGCCGCCAACGGCGCCTTCGCCCAGTACGGTCGGATGACCACGCTGAACGTCGGCACCTGGCCCGATACAGGGCTGACGCCGCAGATGACCGAGCAGACTGCGAAAAACCTCATCGACTGGTGCTATGCCGCGGTCACCGCGGTCGCCCTGCGCGGCCGTCGCGTGGTGATCTTCGGGCACGACTCGATGGGCATGGAGACCGCCCTGGCCCACGTGCTTCCGACGCGCAACACCTTCGGCGTCGAGATCACCCGTCTCGACATGAAGCTGCTGGCCGACATGCTCAACAAGAAGGCCTACAAAGAGAAAGAACTCAAGGACCTGCGCGGCTGGATCGACCGCTACGTCGACAAGCGACTGGAACTGCCCGGCGACGAGGCCAGCGAGAATTTCAACCGCTCCCTCGCCATGTACCTGATCGTCCGCGACCTGCTGGCCGACCTCAACGCCGTCGGCGGCGGCTTCATGAACCAGCTTGAATGGGGCAGCGACCCGCGCGGCATCCCCCTGCCGGTCGCCGACGTGATGGAGTCGTTCTTCAACAGCACCTTCGATTACACCGGGACCAAGGCGCCCGTGCCCTTCGCCACCGAGGCCGACGTGCAGGGACTGCTGACGATGCTGTTCATGACCTATCTCAGCGGCGGCAATCCCCCGCTGTTCATGGACTTCCGCAA
>CAZTGH010000134.1:0-12319 GCA_964612985.1 uncultured Pirellulales bacterium | reverse complement strand
CGGACGATGTCCCACCCAGCCAGATCAGCGATGGCGCCAAACTCATCATCGAGCGGGCACACGCCCACGATCGGCGACCCATCTACGTCCTGGTTTGGGGATCGATGACCGATGTCGCCCAGGCGGTGCACAGGGACCCTGCGATCAAGGCCAAGCTGCGGATTTACTCCATCGGCTCGTGGAATACCCGCCAGGATCCCAAAGCCAGGAACTACCTCTACGAAAGCCATCCCGACCTGTGGTGGATCGAAAGCGACACCACATTTCGGGGCATGTACATGGGCGGCAACCAGAACGGCGATCTGGACAACCGGCGGTTTCCCGCAGAGCACGTCAAAGCCCACGGTCATCTGGGCGATCTATTCCTGGCCAAGAAAGCCGACATCAAGATGAGTGACACACCCAGCGTGTTGTACCTGCTCCATGGTGATCCCGAAAAGCCGAAAGCCGAGTCCTGGGGAGGTGCGTTCGTCCGCCCGGACCCGGATCGTAGGCCTGCCTACTGGTACGATGACCCGTCCGAGGAACATCGGGATGAGGAACGGGATGGAGCCGGAACCGTCAATAAATGGCGAGAGGACTACCTGCGAGATTGGCAGGAACGTATGAACAGAGCCAGAAACAGCCGAACTCCGTGATGAGAACCTGTCGAGAAGACATCCGTGGCGCGCATACATCATGAGCGGCAGCCCGCCTGCCTGATCAACGGACGCGTGGGCCACTATGAGCAGGAACTCATGGGCGACTATCAGAACATGAATGACAACGGCATGCCGGCCGGGGGGATCGAGGAGGATTGGGAATCGCCGCAAACCCTCAATGAAACCTGGGGATACAGCCGCTTCGACACGAAGTGGAAAAAAACCGGAGGACATTGTCCGTCGCCTCGTCGAGATCGTCAGCAAGGGCGGCAACTACCTGCTCAACATCGGCCCGCGCGGCGACGGCTCGATCCCCGAGGCAAGCGTCGCCACCCTTGAGCAGGTGGGCGCATGGATGCGGAAGAACGGTGCCAGCATCCACGGAGCTTCCGCGAGCCCGTTTTCCGAATTCCCCTGGGGGCGTTGCACTGTGAAGGACAACGTCCTCTACCTGCATGTCTTCAAACGCCCGGCTGACGGCGCACTGGAACTGCCAGGCTTGAGGAGCAAGGTGCGGAAGGCCTACCTCCTCGCAGATTCCGGTAAAAGCCTCGAATCCACCCGGAACGGCTCGTCCGTCCGGATAAGCCTGCCGCCAACCCCGACGGATGCCATCGACACGGTCGTGGCGCTCGAACTCGACGGACCGCCCCGCGTCGATCCTCCTGTCATCGTGGAGAAAGCGGGCGCACCCGTTGTCCTCGACGGCCTGAACGCAGTCAGCTCCCGAAGAACTGTGAAACGCTTCAACCGCCGCGGCCAGTTCCACATCTCCAAATGGACCGGGCCGGCCGACCAGGCAAGCTGGCGGGTGCGTTTCCTCCAGCCCGGCCGCTACCGGGTGCTCGTGGAGTGTGCCGCCGCATTCGGCCGACCGACCGGCACCTTCGTTCTTTCCTCAGGCGATCAGAAAGTCCAAATGGAATCCCCGCTGGGGTCCGACTGGTATCAGTATGCTTCGAGGGACATCGGGGTGCTGGACGTCGCCGCCGCCGGCGAGCAGGAACTCGTACTGCGCCCGGCGCGGGAGATTGGCCAGGACGTGATGTATTTCAAGTCGCTCAAACTCGAACGCCTCCATGATCCGCCGCGCATCTGGAAAGACGACCTAACAGTAATTGTCATGAAGAACCGATTGATGAACGCAAGCGTCCGACTGGTGACTGTCGCGGTGGCGTTTGCTGCCGTTGCTGCTGCCGAGACGCTGGTCTTCGACCAATCACAGTGCACTGGCGTGAGCGGCTTTCGGGCACATTGGAATCAGCCGATTCCGATTGCGCCGTCTATCCCGCCTGGCTCGACTGGATCAACGGTAAGCCGCCGCGCTGGTGGGACGAGCACCTGACCGGCGCGGACAATCTGATGCAAGGGTATAACTACCGCGAGTCGATCCCTGCAGCGGTGCACAATTCGCTCCTGCGCTGCTGGGACGCCTGGCTCATGTTTGATCGCGAAACTGAAATGAACCCAGTGCGCCGCCACCAGTGCAATAATCTCTGCGGCGAGCTCGTGCACCCGATCGTCGGCGATCCGCGCGTCGGCAGGTTCAAGAACGGAAAACGGGTCGAGTGGGGCAGGGCGATATCTACTACAAGCTGACCGGAGAACGGTGCGGCAACAAGAGCTATTGCCGCTCCGGCTTCACCCGCGAGATCAGCACCACCACCTTCAACTCCAACGCCACATCCGGCGCTGCTCTGCGGCCAGATCGTCGGGATGGGGCGTGCCATGGTCCGTGGCCATGCTGGTCTCATGCAGTTTCCGTTCTGGATGTGGCCCCACGGCTCCGGCGTCGGGCAGGAATACGTGGACCACTACTACTGGGCCTTCGTCACCGCCGTCAACAAGAACTTCGCCGACTTCTGCACGCATCCCGATGACTGTCTGACCCACGTGACTATCTCGAATGGCCGAAGTGCAGAAGGACGACAAAGCCGTCCGCGCTATGGCTTACCGGATGTGTGTTGCACGATAGGACAAAGGCGTCATTCCGAACCGCCTGCGGAAATGGAGAGCAAACCGTGAGTTGTCGGAGTAGCCTACATTTCTTGCGACACGCTTTATGGGCATCCTGGTGTTCCGGAGGGTTTCTGCGGCCTTTTGGAGGCGGATATCTCGAAGATATTCTGTGAAGCTGGTTCCTCTCTGCTCCCGAAAGAGGCGTGCCAAATGCCCGGGACTGATCCCTGCGATCTTTCTGGCCAGCATCTCCAGGTGGATGGGTTCGTCATAATGGAAGGCGATATACGCACAGGCCCGGTCCAGAGGATCTCCCGGCAGGATATTCGTTCCATTATGTTCGGCCAGTCGATACCAGATCGCTTCGAGATGGGCCTTGGCGAAGTCTTCGGCGGCGTTGGAATCCCCGTCCAGGATGGCTTCTGCGATCTGCCGGTGTCCTTCAAACAGCACATTGAGATCGGGCCAGTACTCCCGCATGGTTTCTCGGTGAAACGATATCTGGTATTTCCGGATTGTCTTATACACATGCAGCAGACCCTCGATCGCCGCCATTTGTACGATCGTCATGTGAAAAGCCAGATCGGTATCTAGAAAGGTTCGGTAGTCGCCTTCTTGTGCGGCGCACTGCATCGCCTCAAAAACAGCGAGGAACGACTCGGCATCGGCTCCTTGCGCCACTCTCATTGCGGCGTATCTGGCGGCCAGCCCATCTATCATTGCTCGCATGTCCATTACGCCTTTGGCTTGGGCGGGGTTGATTGTATGCATACTTGGCACCTCGACAGGATATGTCATATCGCGCGCGCAAACACGCCAAACAGGACAATTCACACATAGGCCTTTATCACTATAGGATACAGTCTATAATATAATCAAGATGATCGATCATTCGACCGTACATGTACAGTATGAGTATATTCGAACATTCGGAGAAGGCAAGTCGTGATTCAAGCGTGTTGTGTCCTACATATATATACCACCGATTCAGGGGCAGTCATCATCGGAAGGACACGTCCATGATCACATGGCTCCAAGAAGACTTCTGCTGGAGATAAACAATGAATGGGAAGATACTGCATAGAAGAGGCGGATTTACCCTAATCGAATTGCTGGTCGTCATCTCCATCATTGCATTGCTGTTGGCTATTCTGATGCCTTCGTTGTACAAGGCGAGGGAGCAAGCCAAACGCATCTCCTGCATGAACAACGTCAAGCAGGTTGCCCTGGGGATCTACTTGTACTGTCTCGACTATGAGGGCCGGTTTCCTAATCACGATGAGATCGGGGGTAGCAACGTGCTGTTCGCCGGTACGCGAGGCAACTATCCGAATCATAAGGCGCATGAGATTGGAGCTGATAAGCGTATCGTCAATCCTTATATGGGAATCAAGGACGCAAAGCCGGACACGGACGTCGAGGTGTGTCGGTGTCCATCCGATAATGGGACGCCAGACATTTCGGAGAATCCTCAGGAGACGACCTACTGGCTGTTCGGAAGCTCGTACGTCTACAACTACTACGCTCCGGTCAAGCCCAATCCACGAACTCTGAGCAAGACCCAGTTGGATAAGGTGGACACTCCGTCACGTGTGGTCACGACGGGCTGTGCGCCTCTGTGGAACTTCTGGTCGGGTGTGTCCGATGAGCGCCGGCAGCGTTGGCATCGCGAAGGACAGAAACCCATGTCCTCGATCGGCTTTGTGGACCAAAGCGTACGATTCATGGAGATTCTACCGGAGAATACGAATGAGGAGTATACCTTCATTCCGGAGCGAAAGGACCGCAAAACAGTGCAAGAGGTGCAGTATTAAAACAGGTCTTGATGCAACCGATACCATCACTGATTTCTTGAGAAGGAGAGTAGTGTGAAAACGTTCCGTGGTCTTTTTCCGCCGATGATTACTCCGTTCACGGAGAACCTTGAGGTCGATGAACAACGCCTTCGTGAACACGTGGATTTCTTGATCCGCGGTGGCGTGGACGGTCTTTGTGCCGGAAGTAGTACAGGGGAATTCTCGAATCTAAGCCGGGAGGAATGGGAGCAGGTCATTGAGATCAGCCTGGACCAGGTGGCCGGTCGGGTCCCCGTATTGGCTGGTACCGCCGCGATGAGCACGGCGGAGACGATCGAACGGAGCCGGTATGCCGAGAAGCTGGGGTTTGACGGGCTGTTGGTTATCTCTCCCTGGTACCAGGTGCATACGCAACGAGAAATCTACGCGCACTTCAAGGCGCTGCGCGATGCAGTGTCGCTGCCGATCATGATCTACAATAATCCTCCGGTTACGAGTCTCGAACTCGGGATCGATCTGTTGGAGCGACTTGCCAACGACCATATCATCCAGTACATCAAGGATGCCAACAGCGATCCGTACATGCTATCTCGTTTGAAAATGCGGCTGGGAGACAAGCTTCACCTGTTCTATGGTCATGACAACAACGCCATCGGTGCCTTTGCTTTCGGCGCGACCGGGTGGGTGTCGGGGTCATCGAATTTCGACCCGCGGCGGTGGTCTCGGCTCGTTCACCTGTGCATTGACGACAACGATTATGTGTCCGCCCGAGAATTGTGGTACGAGATCCTGCCCTTTATCGAGGCGGTGACAGTTGGGCTCAACGGCGAGCGTCCTGACTGGATTGCCGTGATCAAACGGGGTCTGGTGTTGCGAGGGCGAGACGTGGGATCGGTGCGCCCGCCCATGCTCCCGGTGACGCCAGAAATGGATGCGAAATTGACCAGGATTGTCGGCGCGCTGTCCTTTGATGAGTCGAGCGACAAGACCACACGCGAGCCGAAAATGTCTGCAACGACCCGCCTGTAATATTGCCAGGAGCGGCCTATGATGCCCTGTCACACGGGATATCTCCTATCGGTTCTTGCTTTAATATGTATGTCGGTTGCGGTGTTTCCTGCGGAGCCGACCGTTTTGTGGACCCCGGACATATCCGTTCCAAAGGCGGACGTATGTCCGTTGCTCGAAGGCGTTGAGTTTGCGGTGGTCAAAGCGAACGAGCCGGAACGGGATGGCTATCACTGGCTGCATGGAGCAGCGGTGTGCTGGCACGATGAGAAGCTGTATGCTTCCTTTGGGCATAACAAGGGCCGCGAGAATACGGCGGGCGAGCAGGCTCGTGGACGGGTGAGCACCGATGGCGGCAGAACGTGGGGTCCCGTGTTCACCATCGGCGCCGGTGATGGCAACCTGGCCGTCAGTCATGGCGTATTCTTGTCGTGTGGAGAATCGTTGTGGGCGTTCCAAGGCGCCTTCTATGACGACTTTCGCAGGACGCATACGCGCGCCTACGTTCTCGATCAGGCGACGGGTGTCTGGCAGCCGAAAGGCGTAGTGGTTGACGCAGGTTTCTGGCCGATGCAAGAGCCGGTAAAGATGGACGATGGCAACTGGATCATGGCCGGCGCGCGAATCGCCAAGGGATATGACGACATGGAGGGCAACCTGCCTGCGGTCGCCATCAGCCACGGCGAGGACCTGACGAGGTGGGACTTGGTGGTGATCCCCAGCGTGGAAGGGGTACCAGCAGGGTCCATCTGGGGCGAGTCGACTATCATCGTGGACGGCCCACGCATTCTCAACATCTCCCGATGGGGCCAACCGATTGCGTTGGCGTCGGTCAGCTTCGATTACGGCCGTACATGGACGCCAACGAAACCAAGCAACTTGCCCATGGCGGCATCCAAGCCGTATGCGGGAGTCCTTTCCACCGGTCAGCGATACTTGATTTGCACCACGACAGCGGATTCCGGCAACCGCCGCAGCCCGTTGACAATCGCCGTGAGCCGGCCGGGAGAAGAGGCCTTTTCCCGCGTGTTTGTCATCCGAGACGCTGTTCACGATGGTCCCGGAGAGTCGGATCGGCGAGCTCGGCTATCCTATCCGTACGCCGTCGAGCACGAAGGCAAACTCTATGTGGTGTACTCGAATTCCGGCAGCAGGGGTGGCAACCGCAACAGCGCGGAACTGGCCATCATCCCCATCGCATCGCTGAGTACTGCCGCGTCCGCCACGTTTTTGACACAACCTACGACTGTCGACAGGGCGCTTGTTGGATCCTGGTCCTTCGAGGATCTTGGAGATGCCGTCGCTCAGGATCCCGTGGGCAATCATGGGAAGATCCATGGCCATCCTGCGCCAGCGCCTGGGGTCGTTGGCTCTGCGATGCGGTTGAACGGTTCAAGCGACTATGTGGCGATTCCCCATGGTCGCGATCTGGTCTTGCCGAGGACAACCTTCAGCATTTCCGCCTGGGTGAACATCTATGGGCTGAATCGTGGTCAACAGATGATCGTGGCCAAGAATGTCTATTCGGCCGGCCAGCGGGAATGGGGGTTGATGGTAGATAATGACAATCGATTTCGGTTCTATCTGCAGCAGGATGGCTGGCAGACGGTTGGATCGAAGACGATACCCACAGCCGGCCTGTGGTATCATCTGGCGGTCACGATGGATGCAGGTCGCGCCCGACTCTATGTTAATGGCCGGCTCGAAGGGGACGCAGTGCTGGGATCGAACATTCCCCGAACGACGGCGCCCCTGACGTTCGGGGGCATCAACGACGGCGGCCAACTCAGGCAGATGCTGTTTGGTGCTATTGACGAGATCTCACTCTATCGCACCGTTCTGACAGCCGGGGCCGTACGGACATTGGCCGACAGGGAGACAAGCCCTCATCAGGTGCCTGAACCTCCAACTCCGCACGAGCTTTGGACCGGCGGGTCCATGCCCTGGAGTGCCGAGATTCCTATCCTCAAAGGTGTGGAGTTTCACGTCATCAAGGAATACGAACCCCGGGTGGACGGATACAGATTCCTGCATGGGGTAGGGCTTGCGTGGCACAAGGGCAGGCTATATGCTTCCTTCGGCCATAACAAAGGCCCTGAGAATACGGGGACCGAGGAAGCTCGTGGCCGGTTCAGCACCGACGGGGGCAAAACATGGAGTGAGGTCTTCACGATCGAGTCAGGGAAGGACAATCGGGCGGTCAGCCACGGCGTCTTCCTGTCACATGAAGGCACTCTCTGGGCTTTTCAGGGGGCCTTCTACAATATCATGGAGCGGATTCACACGCGGGCCTACACCCTGGATGAAGCGACGGGGCAGTGGCAGGCCAAGGGGGTCGTGGTGGATGGCGGATTCTGGCCAATGCAGGAGCCGCTGCGAATGGACGACGGCAACTGGATCATGTCCGGCTTTGCCGGGGGGCTGCCGGGAGTCGCCATCAGTCAGGGGGACGATCTGACCAAATGGGACCTGGTCGTTATTCCCAAGGATGCATCGGTAGGGAAGATCTGGGGCGAATCTACGGTGATCGTCCAAGGCAATCGCATCATCAATGTGTCGCGTTATGGCGAACAGGCAGTCGCTCTGGTGGCGGTGAGTGAAGATTACGGACGTACCTGGACCCCTTCCAAGCCGAGCAATCTGCCGATGGCCACCTCCAAGCCCTACACAGGAACACTCAGTACGGGTCAGCACTACCTGATCTGCACAACCACGGCGGATAGCGGTGGGCGCCGCTATCCCTTGACGATCGCTCTGACACGCCCGGGCGAGATAGAGTTCAGTCAGATCTTCCGTATCCGGGGCGCCGAGCACGAGGGCCCCGGCGAATCGCACCCCGGGGCGGCACTGGCCTATCCCTATGCCGTCGAGCACGAGGGGCATCTCTATGTGGGATACTCCAACAGCGGTGGGGGAGCAGGACGTGAGGGAAGCGGAAGAGAGTTGTGGAACAACAACAGTGCGGAACTGGCCGTCATACCTATCACGTCTTTGGCGGTCCCGGCCGGAACGCCCGGAGGCGACGCCCGCCAGGTGCAATTATGGGGAGGGCCGGAACCACTTCCATCTGCAAATCGTATCGATCCTCTCATGGATGTGAGCTACCACATCGTTCATCCACTGACTGAGGGATGGGAGTTCCTGCACGGCGCAGCAATCACTGAATTTAAAGGGACATTATTCGTCAGTTTCGCTCACAACCCTGGCAAGGAGAACACAAGAACCGAGACGCTGCGCTGCCGGCGATCGGTCGATGTTGGCCGTACTTGGACATCGCCAGAATTTCTCGGACCGGGGTTTCCGGGTGAGGAGCGCCATAGTCATGGCGTATTCCTGAAACACCAGGGCCGGCTGTGGGCCTTTGCCGCCCGATTCGGCGAAGGAGAGCACGGTCGTTTTCCTGGCCTGAGAACCGAGGCGTTTGTCCTGAATGAGATCACCGATCAATGGGAGTCGCAGGGAATCGTGGCTCAAAACTGCTGGCCCATGGATCATCCGACCGCGATGGACAATGGGAACTGGATCATGGGTGGTCTGGACCGCAATTGGCGGTCTGTGGTTGCCATCAGTCGGGGGCGCGACCTCACTCAGTGGGATACGATTGCGATTCCTTATCCGGAGGGCACGGGTTTTCTGGAGACCAGCGTCATCGTGGACGGTGCGAACGTGACAGCGTTCATTCGAAACTCTCCGACCGTGGCAGTGGCAACCAGCCGAGATTTTGGACGTAGCTGGTCTGTTGTACGTGGTCTATTCGGTACGGAAGCTGGAATGTGAACTGGCGATCATATCCATCGGGGCTTTGGCAACTGATTGATGAAGATGATGCCTTTTCGACATAGATACAAGCACCACCGACTCGGCACCCTGCTTTTTGCCGTGAGCGGCAGTTGCCTGCTGATTTCTCTGTTGCTCGGTGTCGCGAAAGTACCCCACGGGCTCGGTGTGGGCCTGATCGTAACCTTGGTGCTGCTGGCCTTGGCCGTATCGGGCAGCGACCGGTTCAGGAACCTGGCGTTCACGGTGTGGGTTCTTGCCTTCGTGGCTAGTGCCCTGTTCTACCCGTCGGTCTTCATCACATGGGGGTCCTTTGAGTTGAGCCGAGCCATCGGTCCCCTGGTTCAGATCATTATGTTCGGGATGGGGATGACCCTGACCTTCGGCGATTTCGGTCGGATCGTGCGCATGCCTAAGGCCGTACTCATTGGCATCGCCCTGCAATACACCGTGATGCCCCTCGCCGCCTTCACATTCGCCGGTCTTTTTGGGTTGGGGTCTGAGGTGGCTGCGGGCCTGATCCTGATCGGCTCCTGTCCCGGCGGCACGGCCTCCAATGTCATTGCCTACATTGCCGGAGCCAATGTGGCTCTGTCGGTCACAATGACCGCCTGTTCCACGCTGATTTCTCCCGTAATGACTCCGTTGGCGATGCGAGTGCTGGCTGGCCAATACGTGCCGATTGCTTTTCTGCCAATGATGATCTCCATCCTGAAGATCATCATCGTTCCCATTGTGTTGGGATTGCTCATCAACCGCTTTCTTCCCAAGGTCGCGGAGAAGCTGAAACCTTTCATGCCAGCGATGGCTATGTTCGCCATTTGCATGGTCATTGCAGTGACGGTCGCATTGGCCCGCGACCAGTTCATGCAGGTTGGGTTGGCGTTGTTCGGAGCCGCCGCCTGCCACAACGCGTTGGGGTACACTCTGGGCTATTCCGGTGGACGACTGTTTGGCCTCAATCGCAGAGACAGCCGAACGATCGCTCTTGAAGTGGGAATTCAAAACGGAGGAATGGCCACCAGTCTGGCCTTCAACGTTCTGAAGAGTCCTATCGTTGCTATGGGCTCGGCTGTGTTCGGACCGTGGAGTGCCGTGACCAGTTCTGTGCTGGCCTCCTGGTGGCGGCGCGACGCCGATCAACTTGATACGACCAGAGATTCCAAGCTGCAGAACGAACCTGCGACGGGTGTGCTCGTGTCTCCGCTTGAGCGGGGTGAATAGCCATATGGAACGGCCTGAACAGAGGCGGCAGGATTATTGAGTCATGAACAGCAGAGAACGATGCCTGGCTGCGATTCGGGGGGAAGAGGTTGATCGTGTGCCGGTATTTCCTCTTCTGATGGCTTTTGCGGCCGACCACATGGGAGTGAGTTACAGGGATTTCGCCACGAACGGGGCCGCTTTGGCGGAAGCCCAGCTATTTGTCTATGAACGCTTCCGCCCGGATGCCCTTACCGTGGCTTCGGACATCGCCCGATTGCCGGCTGACTTGGGCGGGGATATCGCCTATCCCGAAAATCATCCTCCGTTCGTGCGGTCGCCCATCCTTGGCGATCCCGCCGAACTCAAGTCTCTCCGACGACCGGATCCCACCCGAAAGGGCAGTCGCATGGCTGACCGGCTTCTTGCCCTCGAGACGCTTCGAAAAGCGGTGGGAGACGAATGTCTGGTTCTCGGATGGCTGAACATGCCGTTCGCCGAGGCGTGTCTGGCCTGTGGACTGGAGAATTTCCTTCTTCTGCTCAGCGATGATCCACAGGGCGCGCATGAGATTTTGGGTTTCATGCAGGCGTGTGTGATCGACTATGGTCTGGCCCAGATCGACACGGGCGCTGAAATGCTGGGTCTGGGCGATTCGGCCGCCTCTTTGCTTTCTCCGTCACTCTACCGTGAGTTTGTTCTGCCCTATGAGCGTGAGATTTGCGATGCTTTTCACGATGCCGGTACCTTGATCAAGCTCCATATCTGTGGCAACACGACGGCGCTTCTGCCGGACATGATTGCCAGCGGCGCCGATCTCTTTAATGTGGACCATCTGGTCGATTTTGATCATGCACACGACGTCTACTCTCAAGCCGGGGTTTGCTTCAAGGGCAACCTTGATCCCGTGGCGGATTTCATGGACATCACTCCAGGCGAATGTCGTTTTCGCTGCGTGCAGTTACTGGAGAAGACAGGGACGCCCAGATACATGCTGAGCGCAGGCTGTGAGATACCGGTGGGCGTTGCCGACGAGGTGTTTGATGCGTTTTGTGAAGCCCCTCGTACCAGTGAACCGGACTCGCCGTATCCGATAACGGCATAGATTCCGGCACATCTTCGCTGCCGGGACAATGGGAAGGAGGCTACGTGATGAGTATGGCAAAGAAGGTTGCCTCAATGGAGGTCTTCCTGATCTTCCCTGTTTTCGAAAGGCATTTGATATTTCCCTCGTTGGCTCTTTGCCGGAATCCCGGCGCTATGCGAATTCGAGCGCCAGAATAGCTGGATTCAATCACGTATACCTTCCCCGTGGGTTGGTTGTGAAGCACAGAAGCCATATTGACGATGAATGACTGGGGAGCACGTGTTTCGACTTTGTGAGGGTGGTCGCTCGATCATGAGCCGTTTGAGTGTGACCACAGGCATGATCAGAACGAACAAACTTTACCTGTTGGAGGTGTTGCCATGAGATGGGTGCAAATGAAGAAGAACCGAGAATCACTGTTATGGACCCCGGTGGGCCTGATCGTCGTCTTGATGGCCACCGTAGCGGCCGCGGGATCGTATGACAGCGCGATCCTTTCCGACCAACCCCTTGCCTACTACCGCTTTGAAGATGGCACCAGCAACGACGGGGACATGGTTGCGGATGAAACAGGGCAGTATAACGCGACCTATGTGGGCCAGCCGACCCTGACCGACGATAGCCCTGGCATGATTGGAGGCGTCTCACTGGAGATCCTGGCTGGGACACCTGAATCGTATGTAACGGCGCCGCTGGCGCCCCTTGGTAGTTTACTTGGGGACGGGGTCTCCTTTGAGTTCTGGATCAAGAGCACGGATGCTCGCACCCGCAAGCGCGTCTTTGGGACGTTTAACCCGCATTTCTCACCGTAGTAGATGAAAATGCCCCCTTGTCCTGGTATAAGTATT
>CAZTGH010000133.1:5428-12339 GCA_964612985.1 uncultured Pirellulales bacterium | reverse complement strand
TGACTGCTACCGCCTCGGCTTTGGCGTGCGCCGCGGGGGCGAGTTCCGTGACCGATGTGCTTGCGGGGCAGAGGGCGCAAGGGGACGCATATCGCTCGCAGTGGCATCGGCTGCCCGATCGTTACTGGACGGGACCCGATACGTGGGCCAATCCATGGGAGGACTGGCAGATCCAGCAGGGGATGCTCGTCTGCACGAAGGCTGCGTCGGGAAATCGCACGGTGCACTGCCTGACGCATCAACTGGGCGACACGTCGGGTGAGGCGGAGGTTGCGGTTACCGTGCAGTACTGTGGATCGAAGACGGCGGACGACACGGGGCGGGGATTGGTTGCCGGTGCGGCGAAGGCTCGGCACGAGAAGGCGCTCGGTTCGGCGGGGTTCGCCCTGGGCATTCGCGTGAACGATCCGATCGACGACTACCGCAGCCGGCTGCTGTTCGGCTCGGGACTGAACGTGGGCCTGACGGGGGACGGGCAACTGGTGATCGATCGGGAGCACCGCCAGGAGTCGGCGCCGCTGGCGAAGGCTTTGGCGGGTGGCGAATTGGTCCGCCTGGTTTGCCGGATGGCGCCCGAGGGGGGCAGGGGGACGTATGCGCTGACGCTTCGCGCGGTCGATCCGAAGGATGAGACGGAGTATGCTGTGGTGGAGAAGGGCGGTATTCCTGCGGGGCTATTGGTGGGCAATGTCGCACTGGTGAACAACCTTCCGCAGAATCTCGTGGGGGTCGAGCCGCGCGGGCTGTATGCTTTTTCGCAGTGGGCGATTTCGGGGTCGAAGGTCACGGCGGCGCCGCAGCAGAGGTTCGGGCCGATCCTGTGGACGTTGTATACGCTGAGCGGTCGCGTCATGAAGATGACGGCGCAGATGCCGCCTGTGGGCGAGGCCGACGAGCAGAGCGTGCGGTTGCAGACGCAGACAGGGGGGCGGTGGAAGACGGTCGCGACGGCGGAGATCGATCCGCTGGCGTGCACCGCGACGTTCCGCGTGACCGAATGGGACGATACGAAGGATGCAGCGTACCGCGTGTGCTGGACGCAGAAGTATACCGACGGGCAGAACGAGGAGCACAGCTACAGCGGCACGATTCGCAGGGACCCGAAGGAGAAACCTGAGATCACGGTTGCAGGGTATTGCTGCTTCATGGACTACCTGTTTCCGAATAGGGCGATCGTGGAGCAGACACGGAAGGCGGATCCGGACCTTCTGTTCTTTATGGGCGACCAGATTTATGAGGGTGTGGGCGGGTTCGGCATTCTGAGGCGGGGGGACCTGAAGCGGATGGTGGTGAACTATCTGCGGAAGGTGGCGCTGGTGGGGTGGAGCTTCCGGGAGGTGACGAAGGACCGCCCGACGGTGTGGATGCCCGACGATCACGACGTTTATCACGGCAACGTGTGGGGCGCGGGGGGGAGGCGGATCACGCTGGAGGAATGGAACAGCAAGACGGACTACCAGGGGGCGACGTGCGTCGGCAGCCTGGGTGGGTACGTGCAGCCGGCGGATTTTGTGATTGCGGTCGAGCGTACGCAGACGGCGCACCTGCCCGATCCATACGATCCGACGCCGGTGGATCAGGGGATCGGGGTTTATTACACGGCGCTCAACTACGGTCGGGTGAGTTTTGCGATTCTCGAAGACCGCAAGTTCAAGTCGGGACCGATGAGCGTGTTTCAGCATCGCAGCCACCGGCCGGACTGGATCACGGATCGTGCGGCGGCGCTCGCGGCGGATGTGCCTGAGGCGAAATTACTGGGCGAACGGCAGTTGGAGTTTTTGCGGAACTGGATCGAGGACTGGCGGGGCAGCGATATGAAGATGGCGGTTTCGCAGACGATCCTGTGTAATGCGGCGACGCACCACGGGCAGGCGGATCATTTCCTCGTGGCGGATATGGACTCGAACGGCTGGCCCCAGAGCGGGCGGAACGCGGCGCTCGATATTCTGCGTCGCGGGTATGTGCTGATGCTGGGAGGCGACCAGCACCTGCCGACGATCGTTCAGCACGGGATCGAGCGGCACCACGACGCGGGTTTCTCGTTCTGTGTACCGGCGGGGGCGACGGGGTACCAGCGGTGGTGGCGGCCCGAGGAGATTGCGGAGATGAAGCGGGAGGGCGAGCGACACGAAGGTCGTGCCCACACCGGTGCGTATGCCGACGGGTTCGGCAATCTGATTGACGTCTGGGCGGCGGCGAACCCGCCCGCCAGGCGGACGTCGAAGACCCGGCTGGAGACGGGACGGCAGAAATCGGCAGGTTTCGGGATCGTCCGCGTGGACAAGGACAAGGGCACGTTTACGTTGGAGGCCTGGCCCGTCGATGCGGATGCGGCGCGCGGGCGTGCGTCGGATATGTATCCGGGCTGGCCGATGGCGGTTGGCGTCGGCGATTGTGCGGGTGCGACCAATCCGACGCTGCCGGCGGTGGTGGTGCGGTCGTGGCGCCATGCGACGAGGCCTGTGGTGCAGGTCTGCGACGCCTCCGGGGAGACCGTCAGCATGACGCGGATGACGGGGACGCAGTTTCGTCCGCGCGTGTTCGACGCCGACGCGACATATACCGTCGAGATTCTGTGGCCGGAAGGAGCCACGGAATCGCAGCGGCGACTTGCGACCTTCCGCGACGTCCGCGTCGGGCAAGGCGGACCCTTGCTTGTCAGCACGTAGGTGGGTCCTCAGCCTATGGGGGACACAGGGGTTCGGTGCGCTTGGCGCCTGGATCAGGGGCCACGCTGCGGACTTGCGGGACAGGCGTATCGGTTCGTCCGATGCGAACGGTCGGCTGCAAGACGGGTAAGCTGGCGTAGCCGACGGGATTGGCTAGAGAACATCCATTGGTAGAATTACGTATCTTTCGGCTCTCGGGGCGGGAGGGAGGCGGTTGCGGGGGCGAACCGGACCGGTACAATCGGCGTAGGACACGAACGTTGGAAGGGGTGAATATGACGACACGGCCTTTGGCTGTGAAGCGGTCAGCGGTGCGGTTGGCCGCGGATGCCAGTTTGACGATTACGCGGCTGTTCTGGACGGGCCTGGACCGGGCACGGAAGGTGATCGAACGCGTGGGCGCTCTGGACGACGAGCAGATATCGCGGTTGCTGGAGTCCACGAAGGAGACGTTTCCGCATCTCGGCGACGGGCTGGAGAACGTGTTTCTGGCGCATTACGAGCAGGTGGCCAAGCGGGTGGATATGCCGCTGGGGATGAGCGAGGAGCGGCGGCTCTACATCGGGGCGTGTTTCACGATGGAATACGCGTTTGCCTCGGCGGCGATGTTCAACCCGTCGATGGCGGCGGCGATCGACCAGAGCGGGATCGAGCCGGGGGCGCTTCGGTTCGTGGTAAGTCTGCGGGTGATCGGGGAGGGGCATCTGAGCTCGATCGTGTTTCGTCACGGGGTGATCAATGCGGCGGGGGAGATCACGCTGGAACCGGCGGGTCCGTACCACGAGCCATTGCGGAGAGCGGAGTACGAGCGCTTCAGCAAGGCGAAATTCCGTGTCAAGCTGGCGGAGTTGGGCGTGCGCAGCGCAATCATGGAGACGGTCCTGCGCCGTCTGGGCGAGCGGTTTACTGCCGATGAATTGCGCGAAGCGATCAATGGTCCGCAGGCGCTGATCGACGGACTGCTGCGTCCGGACAGCGAATCGGCGGGCTTCGAATGGCTGGCGGGCTGTGACTACGATATCGAGACGGGCCCGGGCAGCAGCGTTTCGGATGCAGTGCTGTTTCCGATCTGCGAAGCGGAGTCGCAGGGCATGGAGGACATGCGGATCGTTCGTTTCAGCGACGACGACGGCTCGGTGTGCTACTATGGCACGTACACCGCGTACAACGGTCGGCAGACGCTGCCTCAGATCGTAGAGATGTCCGAGCCGAATTTCGCTCGCGTCCGGACGCTGCACGGTCGCTGCGCTCGCAACAAGGGACTGGCGCTGTTTCCGCGCAAGGTCGGCGGATATTACATGATGAGCGGGCGCATCGACGGCGAGAATCTTTACATCCTCAAGTCGGACAACGTGCGGGTCTGGGACGAGGCGGTGATGGTGCAGGAGCCGCAGTTTCCGTGGGAGGTGATCCAGGTGGGCAACTGCGGCTCACCGGTAGAGACCGAGGCGGGCTGGCTGCTGCTGACACACGGGGTCGGGCCCATGCGCCGCTACTGCATCGGTGCGATGCTGCTGGATCTCGAGGATCCGACGAAGGTCTTGGGGCGGCTCGATCAGCCCTTGTTGATGCCGACAGCGGAGGAACGCAAGGGGTACGTGCCCAACGTGGTCTACTCCTGCGGTGGGATCATCCACAGCGGGTTGCTGGTGATTCCCTACGGGATCAGCGATGCGGCCACCGGTTTTGCCACCGTCCCGGTGGAGGATGTGCTCGATCACCTGGTGTGACGAGATAGGATTGATAATTGATAATTGATTATTGCGCGATTCATCCATCCTGTTCGGCGCTGGCGTCTGATTTGTTCTGAAGGTCTTCGAACTTTTCGAAATAGCCGGCGGCCTGGGCGATCAGGTAGTTGACATGGGGTTTTTCCTGGACCCAATGGACGGCTTTAAGGTCTGTCTGGGCGTGGAGCTGCTCGGAGACGAGGCGGCCATTGGAGATGACGGTCATCTCGGGGGGCACGCGGCAGATCACCTCGGAGCTGAAGCGGTCGTTGGGATAGTCGAAGTTGGGAACCAGTGGCGGGCCTCGTGCGTTTCGCCCTGGGTGAACAGGTGCGTGTCGGTCGGCGGGTAGCCCATCTCGGGCGTGCGGAAGTAGAGCCCTCTCTGGGGTTCGGCGTCGTAGGCGACGGTGACGGAATACTCCTCGCCTGCCAGCAGGGGCGGGCGGAAGGCGATCGTGATGTCCTCATCGGTGGCGGTGAAGTCTTCGATCTGTGCGTTCGAGGTCACGGAGGCGACGTTAAGGTCGACTGTGTCGAGTTTCAGTTCGGTGAGCAGGCGGTCGATGGGCGTAAATCGAATCGTCGTGACACCCTGGATAGTCCGCTCGTCGAAGTCGGGGGGTGACGTCGATGATGACGCGGGTGATGTCGACCTGGCGTCGGGGGCGTATTGACGGATGGGGGATTCGTCCTGCTGGGTCTGCTGCGCGTGAGGCTGACGCTTGTCCAGGGCCTGATCGCCATCGGCGTCAGCGTCGCGGTGATCTTTCACCTGCTCAACTCCCGCAGACGCCCTTCGTGACATGTGGAGAATTGGGCCTGTCGTCGACGGATTGTCGGGCAGCAGTCGGCGTTGAGCTGTATGACACACGAGCTTGGGCGAACGAAAGAAGGGAGGGCGAGGCGTGCCTCGCCCCTACTTTTCGCAGCTATGGGCATGGGGGGTGTCAACGGTCGAGGAGTTGGTCGAGGCAGGCTTCGAGGTTGTCTTTGGTGGGGGAGATGACGACGCGGCTGTGGCGGTCGATCAGGTACAGGGCGGGAGTAGCCTTCGGCGCATAGGCGCTGTCGGTCTTCCGCTGGTCGTCGAGGCCGAAGGCGAACGGGACATTCGCTTCATTCACGAATCGCTGAAGGTCAGCGCCGGTGACCTTGCCTCCCCAGGTGACGTCGAGCGGCTGGTGGATAGCGATGATCTCCAGGTCCTGACCTTCGTACTTGCGGGCGACCTCCTGCATCGTCGTCAGATGGTCCCCATAGAGCGGCAGCAGCACGCCGATTTGCAGCAGGACGACCTTGCCACGAAGCTCATCCAGTGTCAATGGTTCACTGTTGTACCACTTGGCGATTGACAGTGGCGGGGCGGGTTTGCCCAGCAGTTCCCAGCCCTGGGGGAAGATCTGCATGTTGCCATCGTCGGTGTCGGCATAGACGTATTTGTGGCAATGGCCATAGGCGGGGAGATAGAGGCTGAAGTTGAGTCTCACGCCTCTGGGCAGCCCGGTGAGTTTGAAACGTCCGCGCCGGTCGGTGGTGGTTTCGAAGCGATCGGTGCCGGTGTAGGCCTGCACTTGTGTCCTGGTGACGGGCTTGCCGTTCTCGTCGGTGATGGTGCCTTCCAGCACACCCGTCCAATCGGTGTTCTCGTCGATGCCGCCGACGCCGCGCAGGACGATATCGCCTGTATCGTAGACCTGTCCCGGCAGGAGTTCGTCGATGTCGGCGCCGCCCTGAAGGCCCTTTTTCTCGGCACTGACGCGTATGGGCACGCCAAGGGGTACCTTCTCGATGGCGAAGTTCCCTTTCTTGTCGACGGCGATCTTCCACGGCACCTGTGAGAAGTAGATGGTGCCACCACCCGGCTTGCAGACACCCAGCCTGGGGCCTGCGTCCGACTGCGGCGTGCCCGACGTGCTGACGATTCGTCCAGTGAGGGTGGCGCACGGTTCGAGGACGAGGGCCAATCCCCCGTCGTAATCTGCCTTGCGGAACAGGAACAGCTTGCCGAGTTGTGAGGTGCGATCATAGGCCCATCCTACCTGGTATTCGAAGGTGTCGCCAAAGGGCTCGGCGAGCGCGAATCTACCGTTCGGATCGGTCTGACCTTTGATGCCCGAGTCGATCTGCACGAATCCCTGGACGGGATTGCCGTCGGCGTCGATGAGGCGGCCGGTGATGCTGGCCCTGGCGGTCATGGCGAGGATCACCGATGCATCGGTCTGTCCTGGTTCGATCACGAGTTCTTCGGCGAAGTCGGCGGGTTGACCGTTCTTCCATCCCTGGGCGGCGATTCGATACCGCCCCGGCGGGACGGGGAGGATGCAGAAGCCTGTGTCGTCTGTCTGGGCCCGGCTGACCGAGCCTTCTGCCTCTTCGACAAACTCCGCGCGGATCCATACCCCTTTGAGCGGTTCCCCTGTCATCTCATCGACGACCTGCACAGCGACGGGCTGCTCGGGCGGCAGGACGGTCAGCACAACCTCGGACGGGGCTTCAGCGAGATCGACCTG